>JAPULM010000232.1 GCA_027294925.1 bacterium | reverse complement strand
GCGCCGTTTTCAGCGTCAATTCCGTATCTTCCATGGCCGCGACTGTGGTGCTCAGCTCCACCAGGTTGGTCTGCAAGATGGCATTGCCTTGCCTCAAGCGTTGATTTTCGGTACGTAACTGCGCCTTTACCCTCTCGTTGTCCCGACGTTCAGCCCGGCGTTGTTCGCTGGTGGCTTGCAAGGTTCGTGCATCGCGTTCGACTGTTGGCAGGAACCACCAGCTCGCCAGTGCGCCCAGGGCAAGGGTGACCCCGACAAGACCGATGACCTTGATAAAACGTCCGACTCTCATGACGCTTCCCCGCTTTGGATAGACGATGCCATGCCGGGGATCGGTAAATAAAGGTCTAACATATCCCCTGTGGGCTCAAATATGGCCCGGTAAGTACCCGGACAGAATGCAAGGCATATCTTTCCTGTGGAAAAACGATGTAGCTCATTTTGTCCAGGGATTTAAGTGTACAGACTTCCCGGCGGCGGGGCAATTGCCGAAACAGAGCCGACCTCGCACCTGACTGGCGACCTTTTTACGAGGGGTTGGGAAAAAATCCCCCAGGTAGGGTGGCAGGCTATGCGGTAAGCCGATCAATATAGGTGAATAGCTCAGCTCCTAGAGCGCTGCGTTGTTCTTCGATTAGAGGCGCGACGACCTGGATGAACCGCGTCCGCTCAGCCTCTGTTAGATGGATGATTTCGTTGCGCTCCGGGTGCAATTTGCCGAGCACCTTTTCGTCTTCCGCGGCGGCATAGCCTCTTTGCGCATGTGTCGCTTCGCTTGCCGCTGCGTGTACCGCTTGTCGGACGTCGTCCGGCCAGGCTGTGTAGCTCGCCTGATGACATAGTAACAAGGCGACCCCGAAGAAATGTCCGGTCAGCGTAATGAATCGATGCTCGTTGTGGATACCGAAATTGTACAGGTTGGTCAAGGGGTTTTCCTGCGCATCGACGGCGCCTGAGCGAAGCGCGGGGAGCATGTCTTTTACATCCAGCGCCATGGGTGTGAAGCCCAGTAAGTGGAAAACTCGTTGATGCATGTCGCTAAACAGGGTGCGGATCCGCAAACCCTGACAATCAGCCGGCTGACGGATGGGTCGCACACGGTTGCTTATATGCCGGAACCCGTTGTCCCAAAAGCCCAGGATGCGAAAGCCCGTATGGGCCGCTAGCTGCTCGCCCAGTTGCCTTCCCAATGGCCCATCAAGCAGGGCATAGGCTTGCTCGCGATGCTTGATGATAAACGGTAGGTCGAGCAGGGCGAAGGCCGGCACACGGGCAGCCAGATAGCTTGACGAGAAATAACATAGCGTCTGCTCGCCCTGCTCAACCATACTTAATAAGTCGGCAGCCTGGTGACCGGAAGTCGTAATATCGTTGTCGAATTCAAACTGTATGGTATCGCCTAAGCACTTTGACAGGATGTTGCCAAACTTCTGTGCAGCTTTTGTGTGGATCGAGCCTGGCGGCTGATAACCAGCGAAACGGATCGACAGTCGCATCACGTGACCTCCTAACCATGGGTTAAATGATCTGCAAGCCTTCGCTTGGCGCTAAGGTGTTTCTTGTGTATGCTAAAGAATTAGGACATCAGCCGTTTGAAATCATCGTCTTGCCAAGATAGGAGAAGCCATGGTACAGCAGAACGACATCCCAACCGCTCCCCTTCCCACCGAAGGTCAAGCGGCGCTCGTTGATGAGGCGACTGACATCCCGATATTCGGCAAAGCTTAGAATCACCTACCGCAAGGCGCACCTGAATATCTATAGACGTCGCCTAAACACGATCGGCCCATGCAAAGGCATTGGGAAATGCTTCCTCTGCCGGGCGATGATCCCAATCCAACTGTGCGTATTCGGCCCAGTAGGATTCGGCATATTGCTGGGCGCGATGCAACAGTTCCTCGACGTCATGCAAGGCGGAAATCCGGCGATTCTCCATGATTAGGTCGCCATCCACGATGACGCTCTCGACATCGCTCGCTACACCGCAGTCTACCAAACTGCGAATGGGGTCACAGATGACGCCATAGTGCAGCGCCCGTTGATTGACTATCACCAGATCGGCTTTGGCGCCGGGACACAAGCGTCCGAGGTCATTGCGCCCTAGGGCGGTTGCGCCACCAAGGGTTGCAGCGTTAAACACCTCATGCGCACTTCCAGCGGCAGGGGATTCGGCCGTGACTTTACAAATCAACCCGGCATCACGCATCTCGCGGATCAGGTCGAAGGGGTGAATATCAGTGCCAAGGCCGACATTAATGCCCCGCTTGAGATAACTGGAGAGGTGATGCAAATGCATGCCGCGTCGCCCTAGTGAGACAGGGCAATGTGCCACATTGGCCTGGGCACTCGCAATGAGGTCGAGATCGTTGCCGTCGGGGTAATGGGCCTGAGGGTGACCGCTTACCATGATACAGTGCGATAAGGTGGTAAGGGGTCCCAAGAGTTCTGTCTCAGCCAGCAGTTCGACCGGCGTGCGGCCATACTGCCGCAAGGTTTGATGGAATTCTAACAGGTTCTGGCCGGTATGGATCTGGATCGGGACGTTAAGTTGTTGGGCGGCTTTACGCGTGGCGCGTAGTAGGTCAGGGGTACAGGTGTCCACTTGCAAGGGGTACAGCATGCCACGAATCCTTCCCCCGGCCTGTCCATCATAGGTACTAATGAATTGACAGGCGGTTTCTAACCCTTGCTGGCCGGCCTGTTCGTTCCAATCATACTGGATGATGCCAGCAGCGTCGCGGTAATAACTTGCGCTTCGATAGCCAGGCCCCAGATAGGCTCGCACCCCAAGCCGCTGTACCTGGGCGGCTAAATGATGCGCCAGCATGACGGGCGCGCCGACTTCGACCAGGGTGGTACAGCCGCCGCAAAGAAGTTCAAGCACATTGAGGAGCGCCGCGGTTTCCGCTTCCGCTTCAGGCATTGTATAGGTGGCGCCGCGGCGACCTGCATCAGTGTTGGGAAAACCGGCACCAAAAAATTGCAGATCGCCATGGTCACTGGTCAGACGCCAGTTGGCGCGGATACCGGCATGCCAGTGCAAATCGATCAGACCCGGTATGATTAAGCGCTCCGAGGCATGTAGGTTTCGGTCGACTGGCTGGTCATACTGTTTACCGACGAATACGATTTGGTCATCATCCCAAACCACGACCCCGTCTTGGATGAGAACATGCGAATGTCCGTTGAATCCCACCACCACGCCGCCTTGCAGTTTTGTACGCATGATATGAGCCTTTCCTCTGGCAGCCCACGATTATTTCACTATCGACCTTTCACACCTACCCTACCCTGTCAGGTGTTCTGTGTCTAGCGGTGGGCGGTTCACCCGGGGTATCGCTTGATTTTTAGAGAAAAATATGACACCTTCACACCCAGCTCGGTTAGTTTACTGCGTAGCGCAATCCCCTTGCCAGTTTGGCAGGGTGGGATAGGAGGTGAACGAATGGCTTTGAAAGACCACATCCCGCTAGGTATGAGCCTGCCGCATCGCTCGCCAGACCCCATTGAGGTGGCTGTGATACAGCATGTGGCGCAACGCGCTGAAGCGCTGGGATTCCGCGACCTTTGGGTCACCGACAATACCCTGGATCATGCCTCTTGCCTTGACGCTCTGACCTTGCTGACCTATGCCGCGGCGATCACCACAACCATCCGGGTCGGGGTGTCGGTGCTGGTGCTGCCGGTTCGCAACCCCATCCACGTTGCACACCGGGTGGCGACGCTCGACTTTCTGAGTGGCGGACGCGCCGTTCTCGGCGTCGGCCTGGGGCAGGAGCATGAATACAGCGAATTTCAGGTGCCGATGGCGCGTCGCGTGCGGCGCTTCTGTGAGGCGGTCGAGTTGATGAAAGCCCTGTGGACCGAGCCGAGCGTTACCTATAAGGGGCAGATCTATGAGCTGGAAGGGGGTATGATGGGGCCAAAACCGGTGCAAAAGCCACATCCTCCGGTGTGGTTAGGCGGTGGCCATCCGCTTGCCCTGAAGCGAGCCGCAAGCATCGCGGATGGCTGGATGGGAGCCGGTGGCTCGAGCAGCGCCGCCTTTGCAGACAGCATTCCGGTGGTGCGGGCGGCGTTGGAGGCGGCTGGCCGTGATCCGGCCACCTTCCCCATCTCCAAACGGGTCTTTATGTCGGTGCATGAGCGCTCGGAAGTCGCCCGGGCCGAGGTGCATCGCTGGTTCAGTGAGGTGTACCACAATCCGGACTTAACCGCCACCGGCGGTGTCTTTGGCACCCCCGAGCAAGTACGCGAGCAGCTCGAGGAGCTGGCCGCACTGGGCGCCGATCACTTGTTGCTCAATCCCGTTACCCGTTATGCCGAACAAGTTGAGGCGATCGCCGAGGTGGTGGGCCTAGGGTAGATCCGAAAGACCTTTCAGAGCAAAACAAAACCAACATCGTGCACGACAATTGCGCCAAGCTTTATGGCTTTGCGGTGTAGATCTGCCCGCCGAGGGGCGAGGCCGGTCTCGTCCCTCAGCCATCACCCGGTGCGTCCCCCAACGGCATTCTCGCCACCGTCAGCCATATCCAAATAGCGATCGGCTCAATGTACGCAACCACACCGGTGATTTTGCACAATAGGACGCGGGGCTAAGCTGGTGACCCCTCGGCGCCTGCCACATCTCGGCGTTGAGGTATTCCCAGATCAATCCATTGATACCGTTTGGATCATACCCGGCAGGCGGCATCAGATCGATGGAAATGCGGGGATACAATACTTATTTCTCTATATTCGTATATTAATGGGTGACTTCAAATGGGTGACTTCAAAAGAATGTCTGCTTCTTGCTTTGCCAATGGTGTGCTATGATAGTGCCGATGAAAGATGCTACCCGGGCTGAGGACGGCGCTGGCCAAAACGATGAATCGATCCTGATAGGCAAGGACGAACGACCATGACGTGGCAACCAGAACTTGATGAACTCAGAAAGCGAGAAGCGCTTGTCAAACGGATGGGCGGGCCGGAGAAGGTGAAGCGACAGCACGATGCGGGACGCTTGACCATCCGTGAGCGGGTGGAGATGCTGGTCGATCAGGACTCATTGCACGAGATCGGGGCGATAGCCGGGATGGCCGTTTACAATGACAACAATGAGTTGGTTGATTTGTCGCCGTCCAATTCGTTTTTGGGGCGCGCCTTTGTCAATGGGCGACCGGTGGTGGTGGTTGGCGATGATTTCACCGTGCGTGGTGGTTCGGCCGACGCGACGATTAAAGAGAAGAATTTAATGGCGGAGCGCATGGCGAATGAAATGTGCATTCCCATTGTACGTTTCATCGAGGGCTCTGGTGGCGGCGGTTCGGTAAAAACGATTGAGACCACCGGGCGTGCCAATTTGCCAGGCGGTGTTGGGCGGTCAAGTGCTTATCATCTGATCTCTGAGAATATGGCAACGGTGCCCTCGGTGAGTTTGGGACTCGGACCGGTGGCCGGTCTCGGCGCTGCTCGTATGGCGGCCAGCCACTATTCGCTTATGGTAAAGGAGACGTCGCAGTTATTTGTGGCCGGCCCGCCGGTGGTCAATGCGCTGGGTTATAACCTGGATCGCAACGAACTCGGCGGCTGGAAGATACAGACACGCTGTGGTGCGGTGGATGACGCGGTTGATAGCGAGGCTGAGGCGATTGAATGTGCCAAGCGGTTTTTGTCGTATTTGCCGGATTCCGTCTACAGTCTGCCTGCACGAGGCCCGATAACCGATGATCCAAAGCGCATCGACGAGTCGCTTGCCAGTGTGATCCCACGCGATATTCGACGCGTCTACAAGATGCGGCCGATTATTGAGACGGTGGTCGATCAGGGGTCGTTCTTCGAGATGGGACGCCATTTTGGTGCGTCGGTGATCACCGGCTTAGCGCGAGTAGATGGCTGGCCGGTGGCGCTAATGGCCAGTGACCCGTATCATTATGCCGGCGCCTGGACGGCGGATGCCTGTATGAAGATCACCCGCTTTATCGATATGGCGGAGACCTTTCATCTGCCGGTCATTTACCTCGCCGATTGCCCTGGTTTTTTGGTTGGCCCGGAAGCGGAAAGCACCGCCACTATTCGGCATGGGGTGCGCGCCATGAGTGCAATCAACCAGACGACTGTGCCGTGGTGTTCATTTATTGTACGTAATGCGTTTGGCGTGGCGGGCGGTGCGCATCAACCCTCCGGGCGTTTCTGTACGCGTTATGCATGGCTTTCATCGCGCTGGGGATCATTACCCCTGGAAGGCGGCATTGAAGCCGCTTACCGGGCTGATATCAATCGTGCCGAAGATCCGCAGGCCAAGTTGCGTGAAATTGAGCAACGGCTCAACACCTTGCGCTCACCGTTTCGCACTGCCGAGACGTTTTGGGTGGAGGAAATGATTGACGCGCGTCAGACGCGTCCGCTGATGGCGGCGTTCGCCAATCTTGCCGCAGCGGTTCGCAAGACGGGTAAAGCATCGTTTACCATGCGTCCGTAGGGTGCGGCTTTTTCATTTGAGGCGTGCAAGCAATGGGAACAATTAGTGGTGGTCATCTGGTTGCTAAAGCGTTGAAAGCCGAAGGGGCGGAAGCCATTTTCACCCTGTAATGTGGTACTGGACCCCGATATCTATAGCAGTGGGACAATGAACCAGACCATGTATAAGTAGTTGCCCCGCCATCAATTTTTCCCTCTTCCTGGCCAGGCAGAGGGTCGGGGTGAGGATCGTTCGCTTTTTCGTCTTGATGCATGTTCGGTAGCAAAGGGGGGCCATACCGATGCGTTTTGGTATTCGTGTTCCGACCCAGGGGACACCACAAGAGACAGGTGCTTTCGCTGCGCGGGTGGAAGCTGCCGGCTTTGATTTTATGTGGATGCCGGACACCCCGTTATTGGCCGGTCGCTGGCGTGATATATACGTCCATCTTACCTGTGCGGCGTTGCAAACCAATCGAATCCGTCTTGGTCCGGGTGTGACCAATCCTCTGACGCGCCACCCGGTGGTCACCGCCAGCGCTATTTTGAGCCTCGATGAAGTTTCAGACGGGCGTGCCGACTTGGTTGCGGGGTCGGGTTATAGCTCTGCTTACATCATTGGCCGTAAAGCCGCGACCTTAGCCACGATGCGCAAGTCAACCGAGCTATGGCGCAGCATTTTTGATGGCCAGGTAACGGAACTTGGAGGGCTTGAGATCGAACTTGACCCGGCACGTCCGCAGTTACCTCTGTATCTGGCCGCCACCGGGCCCAAGATGTTGCAATTAGCCGGCGAAATTGCTGACGGTGTATTGATTATGGTCGGGGCATCAGCGGGCACCGTGTCGTGGGCCTTGGAACAAATCGACAGCGGCATGCAGCGCGCTGGACGACAGCGCCATGAGGTACAACGCATGCTTGTGATAACGACTTGCGTTGACCGAGACAAAGCACGTGCGATCGAACAGATGCGACCATGTGCGGCTGGTCTGTACCGTCACCGTCATGCTGCGACCTTACTTGACAGGGCTGGTTTAGCCCCGGCCAAAGATCTACCGGCTTATCCTCGCCCCTATCCTGACTTGCAGCATGCGGTGGACTGGGAGGAAGCCAAGCGAGGCACGCTGTTTGTGCCGGATGAGGCGGTTGACGCCCTGCTGGCTGTCGGGTCGGCGGATGATATCGTGCAACGTGCCAAATCCCTGATGGCGCTTGACATTGATGCGATTTGGTGGCGGGATGAAGCAAGTTATGAGCGCCCGGAGGCGTTAATGCAGGCTTTGTCGGACGACATCTTACCGCGCCTCACCTGACCTCCGTCCTTCCGTTCAGGCGCATTCGACGGTTACCGGCCGTTGGCGTATTTGATACTTGCCTGCTTTGGCCAGGACTTGGGTGACGAACTGCTCCGGCACGTCAACCAGGGTGTAGTGTTCCTGAATGCGGATGGCGCCAATGGTATGGCCGGGGATTTCAGCATGCCGGGCGATGGTCGATACCACATCGTTAGGCCGGGCGCCGTGGATTTTGCCGGCACTAAGGGAGAGGCGAACCATGCCTTTCTCGTGTGACGCTTCGCGTCGCTTACGGTCGGGGCGCCGTGGTCCTGGCTTGCTGTCGCGTTTGCGTTGTGGTGGCAATACCTCCTCAAGGTCACTGATCGCTGCAATGGGGCGTTGTTTTTCTTCCGCCCGTGCGACTTTTAACGCCGCTGCCGCAATGGTGATCATGTCATAGCCCGCATCGCTCAACTCACTGACCATCCGGCGTTCCCGGTTACAGCGTCCGCGCTTGAGCCAGACCATCACCTGTTCGACTAAGGTTTGTTCACGACGGGCGAGGATTTCCGCCTCACTAGGCAGAGACGCCGGGGTGATTTTTTGTTTGGTAAACGACTCAATGCGACGTAAGCGCCAGCGTTCCTGCGGCGTTATGAGCGAAATTGCCGTGCCGGCTTTGCCAGCCCGTCCGGTACGGCCAATACGGTGCACATAGGCTTCCGGGTCTTGCGGCAGGTCGTAATTAAAGACATGTGAAATGCCGTCGATATCCAAGCCTCGTGCAGCGACGTCAGTGGCGACAAGCACGTTGAGCTGATGCCGTCGGAAACGATTTAATACCCGTTCACGCACCTCCTGGCTGAGATCACCGTTGAGGGCTTCAGCCGCCACGCCTCGTAATGATAGCTCATTGGCAAGCTCGCCTGTAGCGACCCGGGTACGGACAAAAATGAGCGCGCTGGCAATATCATCCATTTCAAACAGGCGGGTAAGCGCCGCCAGTTTATCGGCTCCGTTGACCAGATAATAGCGCTGCTCGGTAGCGGCCACGGTACGTTGTTTTTGCTTGATGTCGACCGCTTGCGGGTTGCGCATGTAGCGCCCGGCCAGCTGCCGGATTTGAGTTGATATGGTGGCGGAAAACAAAGTGGTTTGACGGCTCGACGGGGTTTGTTCGAGAATGGCTTCAATGTCTTCAATAAAGCCCATACTCAGCATCTCATCCGCTTCATCGAGCACCACACTGTGCACACCGCCCAGATCGAGGACCTTACGGTTGATGAGGTCAAGCAGGCGGCCGGGCGTGCCAACCACCACATCGACGCCGGCCTTGAGTTGGTGCAGTTGTCTCGCATAAGGTTGTCCGCCATACACAGCAATGATCTTAACCTGGCGATGGCGTCCATAATCGGCTATAAACTGGCTCACCTGCGTCGCCAGCTCTCGCGTCGGGGTCAGGACCAGGGCCTGGATGGTGCGACGACCTTGTTTTGGCGTCAGCTGTTGTAAGATGGGCAAGGCGAAGGCCGCCGTTTTACCGGTACCGGTCTGCGCCTGTCCGATGACGTCTAAACCGTCAAGCATGAGAGGAATGACGGCGGACTGAATCGGCGTAGGGGTGGTGTAACCCTGTTCGTTGACGGCCTGCACCAACGGCGGCTGCAGCTTCAATTGGCTAAATGTATCACTCATGTTAGGCCTAACTTGCGTTTGGGTGAGTCTGGCAATGCTGCACAACCCTCTCGGGTCTGTGCCCCATATGACGATCAACAGCCGACTCGTCCCGCAAGGCTGAGCCTATCTGTTGCCACAAAGATGCCCGGCCAACGTCGGTCGGGCTCGCACGCGGAATTAAAACGGTGTACGTTACTACAGGCTAGAAAACCAGGTGCTGCAGACGCTCAGGAGTATAACATATTTTAACCATACGTCAGCAAAATATCGTAAATCCTTCACTAATCCCTAGCTGCAGCCGTTGACTTCGGAGCTGAAAGCTGTACCGAGTTCGGGCTAAAACGCGTCTCGTACGGCGAGGTGTCAATCTCTTGCAACTCGATGTCGCCGTTCAGTACCTGCTGCTTCCATGCCTGATGGTCGGGCTCATTGGCCTGGAACTCGGGCATCACCTCTTTGGCGAACCGTTCGAGACTTTCACAGATGTGGGGGTGGGTATTCTTGCCGGCCTGGTTCAACAGGATGATCTGGTCGACGTGCGAGGTCTGGAACTTGCGCAGTCGATTGCGAATCGTTGCCGGCGAACCAATTAGACCACCCGAAATGGCGCGGGCGTGTCCGTCCGGATTGTTGCGTTTCCAGGCCTCGTACTCAGCCCACAGGTCGACTGTGCCGGGCGGCGGGCGCAGGCGATCCACACCCAGGCGGTCAGCACTATAAAATTGTAGGGCAAATTGAAAAAACGGAATGCCATCGGCACGGCGCCGTGCTTCCTCGTCCGTTTCAGCGCACATGAAATAACTGACTAAAGCCATATTGGGGTTGGTCTGGTAGTCGGTCAGCTTCTCCTGCCGTTTGGTAAATGCGTTGTAATAGGCATGTACCCAGGCTTGTGCCGCATCGCCGCTGATAAACTGGAAGCCCAGGGCGCCTATACCGCGTCTGCCGGCCATCTCGATGGTTGGCAGCTGTGAACAGGCCACCCACAATGGCGGATGGGGTTTCTGCACCGGTTTTGGCAGCACATTGCGCAGCGGGAAGTCGAAATACTCGCCGTGGTATTCAAAGCCGCCGTCTTGAAACATCGGGATGATGGCGCGAACGGCGTCTTCCCATCTGGCGCGTTTTTCCTCCAGGGAGCAGTCGAAGGGCCCGAGTTCGGTAATGCTGCCACCCTCGCCCATGCCAAACTCGACTCGGCCGTTGCTCAACAAATCCAGGCACGCCACCCGTTCAGCGACGCGCGCCGGATGGTTGGTGGTGAGCTGGATGATACCGTGACCTAGGCGAATTTGTTTGGTGCGCTGACTGGCGGCGCCGAGGAATACTTCCGGCGCTGGGGAGTGCGAATATTCCTCCAGGAAGTGGTGCTCAACCTCCCATGCATAATCATAACCCAGGCGATCGGCCAGCTCCATTTGATCAAGCGCATTGTTGAACAGTTGACGCTCGTCGTCCTCTCCCCAGGGCCGGGGTAGCTGTAATTCATAAAAGATGCCGAATTTCATCTAAACGCCTCTCCGTTGGTCGCGGTGCGGTTTTTATCTGCCGAGAACCAATCGCTTCGATGCAAACGATTTATTAGCTTACCATAACACTTTTTAAGTACCTGGACAAAAGTTCTTTTGCATTTTGTCCGCATGTATCAGCAGGCAGAGTAGAGCTAATGCACCTCGGCTTGGAAAGGTGCCATCAAGGTGCCATATCACTGAGGATACGCAGTGCCTCTTCGATCCATATATCGCTCTGAATTTTCTTCGCCCAGGCCGCTGCCTTGTCGGCCCGCGTTTGGGCTGGCATAGTCGACACGCTGATGTATTCTAGCGGCCGGGCCGCGAAGCGTGGGGTTTCGTCAAGTTGTAAGGTCGACAGTGTGTTCTCGGCCTGTTGGCGCTGCTGCAACCAGGTGGTTTGGTTTAAGGATACCACCGTGTTGGCAAGCTGCTGGACTAAAAATGCAGTGCGTGCTTTAACGCTATCAAAGGCCGCATGGGTGGCCTGCCGTGCTATGCTGTGGGCGCGCAGCTCGGGCAGCTTCCAGAGGTGTGGCCAGGGTTTGTATGGCACGGCGGCAATGGCATGCTCGGTGATGGGATGCGTTCTTAAGCGCTCGTATGTCTGACGATGTGCCGCTGGGTCCGGCAGTGGGATGTCAGGTAGGACGCCATGTAGCTGGATGGATTCACCTTTAACCTGGTAGTATTGCAGGATGGTAAGTTTTAGCGTACCCAGGCTCACTTCCCCGGCTTGCCGGTCGGGCTGGGCACTAGCGGCTTTGCCGAGACTGAAAAATTTCTGCACCGTACCCTTGCCGCTGGTCACGCTACCGACGATTACGGCGCGTCCATAATCTTGTAGGGCAGAGGCGAGAATCTCCGAGGCAGAGGCGCTAAAACGATCGACCATAATCACCATCGGTCCCTGATAGAAAATGCGTTTGTCTTGATCTGCCCGCGTCCACTGTTTGTCATCTATATTGCGCATTTGCAACACGGGTCCCGAGGGGATGAAAAGGCCGGTGGCCTGTATGGCTTCGTTGAGTAACCCGCCGGTATTGCCGCGCAAATCCAGAATCAGGCCGCGCACACCCGTGCTGTTGAGTTTCTGCAAGGCAAGAAGCAGGTCGGAAGCCGTGCGCCGTTTTGCAGCCGTGCTACGGCGCCGGCTGGTTTGGCCGTAGAATTTGGGCAAATCGATATAGGCAAAGCGGCCTGCAAGATGGTTTAATTGCAGTACGGCTGCTTTGGCAAAGGCAGCTTCGAGTTGCACCACATCCCGAGTGATTGGGATGACCTGCAGATTGCCATCCGGCTTGCGCACGGTCAGCTTTAGGACCGTCCCTTTGGCGCCCCGAATCAGCATGACCAC
>JAPULM010000231.1 GCA_027294925.1 bacterium | reverse complement strand
CTCGACATCATCGGCGGCGATGTTGTCGAAGTGGCGCCGCAGTATGACCCGACCACCAACACGGCGCAGGTCGGCGCCCAGATGCTGTTCGAGATCCTCTGTCTGGTGGCGCTGGCCAAGCAAGAACGTTGATGTTGTTGAACTCCTTCCCCTCTGGCGGGACAGGGTTGTAAGAAGCGAGAAAGGAGCAAGGCCGTGCGCGCTGTGATATGCCACGCCTGGGGCGCGGTGGAAGATTTGACCGTCGAGGAGATTGATATACCGATACCCGGTCCTGGCGAGCTGCTGATTGACGTCAAAGCAACGGCGGTGAACTACGCCGATTCCATTATGGTGGCGGGGAACTACCAGACCAAGCCGTCGTTTCCGTTCAGCCCCGGGCTGGAAACGGCTGGTGTGGTGGTACAGTGCGGGGAGGGCGTGACGCGTTTTCAGCCTGGCGATCGGGTCATGGCAATTCTTGCCTATGGCGGATTTGCCGAGCAGGCCATCGCCAAACAGGAGGAAACCTTTCCGATACCTGACAACATGCCTTTCGAGGCGGCGGGCGCCTTTTCCATCGCCTATATCTCGAGCCATCTCGCCATCCGTTGGCAAGGCCGTCTTGAGGCCGGTGAAACCTTGCTGGTACTCGGCGCCGCCGGTGGTGTCGGCCTCACCGCGGTCGAAATCGGCAAGGCAATGGGGGCGCGTGTGATTGCCGGTGCCAGTACAGCGGAGAAACTGGCCGTGGCTCAAGAACACGGCGCTGATGACCTGGTTAACTACAGCACGGAGAATCTCAAAGACCGGGTGCTGGCGCTAACCGGTGGTAAAGGGGTGGATATCTGCTTTGATCCGATTGGAGGGGATTTGTTCGACGCTGCGTTATCCTCGCTCGATTGGGGTGGCCGTATTTTGCTCGTTGGTTTCGTCGGTGGTGTACAGCGCATTCCGGCCAATCGCTTGTTAGTTAAGAATCGTTCGGCTTTGGGCTGTTCGTTAGGCTATTATCGCTGGCATGCGCCGGACAAACTGCGCCGCTCGGTTGAACAACTCATGCAGTGGTATCAGGAAGGTAAGCTGCAACCCTGTGTGACGCATACGATGCCGTTAGAGCAAAGCGTCAAAGCCATCCGTTTGTTGACCGAGCGTAAGGCGCACGGCAAGGTGGTGGTGGTGCCGGGCTTGGCGGCTGACTGAGAAAGGACAATCGCGTATGGAACTCAGGGTGCAGGAACACGGTGCGTATATTGTCATCATCACCATCGACAATCAGCCGCGTCGCAACGCGATGCCACGGGAGATGTTGGCCGAACTCGCTGCCTTATGGGGCAAGCTGGAACAGTCCACCTGCCGTTGTATTATCATTACCGGCGCCGGCGACCGCGCCTTCAGCTCAGGGGCGGACATGAGTGGCGATCTGTCGGCCGACCCCGAGATGTCTAGAATTGTCAATCACGGCTTGCTTAAGAGCACCGTTTATAGCAAACCGATTGTGGCGGCCGTCAATGGTGATTGCGTCGCAGGTGGGCTTGAATTACTGCTGTCGACTGACATTCGGGCGGCAGCGCCAAAGGCTCGTTTCGGGTTGCCCGAAGTACGCTGGTCGATCTACCCGTTTGGCGGTTCGACCATTAAGCTGATCCAGCAGATCGGTTACGTTCACGCCATGGAGTTGCTATTAACCGGTGAACTCATCAATGCCGAAACCGCCGCCCAACTCGGTATTGTCAATCGCGTCGTGCCGGCTGACGACCTCATGCCATGGGCCATCCGAACCGCGCAAACCATTGCCGCCAACAGCCCGAGTGCCGTACAGGCGGTGAAGCAACAAATTAGCGCCACCATTGCTGAACACGTCTTGGCGCGTGAATCCCTGGAGCAAGAATTGGGCGATCGGGTACGCGCTAGCGCCCAATTCAGTGAAGGCGTTGCCGCCTTCCTCGAAAAACGTCAGCCAGATTACACGTAAGCACCTGATGAATCGCATGGGGACAGATTTCAGATCTGTCCCCTCAAGCATATTTTCGCAGGAGACCTGACGCATGGCATGGGATTTTGAAACCGACGCGGCGTTTCAATCCGAGCTGGACTGGATCGACGCTTTTGTGCGTGAAGAAGTGGAACCCCTGGACCTGATCTTGGGCAGTCCGTATGATATTCAAAACCCGAAAAACCAAAAAATTGTGCCCAAGTTGCAAGCCGAAGTGCGGCAGCGGGGGCTGTGGGCTTGCCATTTGGGACCCGAGTTAGGTGGCCCGGGCTATGGGCAGCTCAAATTGGCGCTGATGAATGAAATCCTCGGGCGCTCGCGTTTTGCCCCGATTGTCTTTGGCTGTCAGGCGCCGGACTCGGGCAATGCCGAGATTCTGGCCCATTTCGGCACGCCGGAACACAAGGAAAAGTATCTACAACCACTCCTGAATAATGAGATCGTCTCCTGCTATTCGATGACCGAACCGCACGGCGGCGCCGATCCCAAGGTGTTTACCACTTGCGCCGAGTTGGACGGTGATGAATGGGTGATCAATGGCGAAAAGTGGTTTTCTTCCAATGCGCGCTACGCATCGTTTCTGATCGTGATGGTGGTGACTGATCCCGACGCGCCACCCTATGAGCGCATGTCAATGTTTATCGTGCCGAAAGACACACCGGGTCTCAAGATTATCCGTAACGTGGGTTTGCTCACCGAGTCCGAAGGGATGCACGCCTATGTGCAGTACGACAATGTGCGTATCCCCCGCACCCACCTGCTGGGCGAGCGCGGACAAGGTTTTGCGGTGGCGCAGACCCGGCTTGGCGGCGGACGTATTCACCATGCCATGCGCACGGTGGGACAGGTTAAAAAAGCCTTTGACCAGATGTGCGAACGCGCTTTGTCGCGTCGCACGCAGGGCGAGGTATTGGCCAACAAACAGATGGTGCAGTAAAAAATTGCTGATTCCTGGATCGAGATCGAACAGTTTCGCTTGTTGGTACTACGCACCGCTTGGCGTATCGACAAATACAAAGACTATCGCAACGTACGGAAGGACATCGCCGCCATCAAGGTTCTATTGCCCAAGGTGTTCTACGATGTTGCCTCGCGTGCGTTGCAACTACATGGTTCGCTTGGCGCATCCGAAGAGATGCCGTTTTCCAATCAGGTTCTGGAAGCCTTGCAATTGGGTATCGTCGATGGCCCGACTGAGGTGCACAAAATCACTGTGGCGCGTCAGGTGCTACGCGACTACGCTCCCACCTCGAGTCTTTTTCCCAGCGGACATCTACCAGCCCTGCGGGAGCAGGCGATACGGAAATATGGTGAATTGCTGGAGCTGGAGGTTGGGAGTCTCTAGCATCCGGAGGTTGGTGATTCAAGCATGGTCAGGCCGAAGGTCGCGGAAAGGGTTTAGAAATCGGAGCCCCTCAATGAGCCTGTCGTCACCAAAGGGTTCTGTCGCAAATTTTGATGTGTAGACGATTTGAGGTGAGTCACCCCCGGTCGGTGAGGTGATTAGGAGGCCAGAGCGTAGAACTGTTCGGCCGCACTGAGGTCTTGTTCTTCCTCCTCAAGCCTCATCTGCTTCTTCTTAATCATGTGCATCAGCTCGATGCCGGCGAGGGTACTCTGAGCTGCGTCGAAGGATTTGAATCCCAACATGGGTCGTGTGATCCGCTTGACGCCCCGGTGGTCCTGCTCGATGATATTATTGAGATATTTGCCTT
>JAPULM010000230.1 GCA_027294925.1 bacterium | reverse complement strand
GTGTCAGTGCACCGACAGTACGCCACTATCTCGATACGCTCACCTCCGCGCTGATGCTTCGCCAACTGCCCCCCTGGTTTGCCAATGTGGGGAAACGCCAAGTGAAATCTCCTAAGATCTACATCGCCGATTGCGGCCTGTTGCATACCTTGCTCAACATGCCTACTCGAGATGATGTGGAAAGCCATCCGAAGGTGGGTGCGTCGTGGGAAGGCTTTGCGTTGGGGGAAGTCATCACGCGTCTTGGGGCACATCCCGAAGAGTGCTTTTTTTGGGCCACGCACGCCGGGGCCGAGCTTGACCTGCTGGTGGTACGTGGCATGCAGCGCTGGGGCTTCGAGTTCAAGCGTACGGTATCGCCCCGAATGACGCGGTCGATGGGGGTGGCTTTTGAGACGCTCGGCCTCGATCGCCTCGATGTCATCCATGCCGGGGAGCACACGTTTCCGATGGCAGAGCAGGTACGAGCGGTGGCTCTGAGGCGAATCTTAGGGGACCTCGAGCCCTTGTGACTGCGTAATGAATCTGCCCTGATAGATGAGAAAGGAAAGATGATGAAAGCCGTTTTTTGTGAAAAGTTAGGAAATCCTGACGATCTTGTCATACGGGAAGTTGCCTCGCCGCAGCCCGGTGCAGGAGAAGTGAAGGTCAGTCTCAAAGCCCGTGGCGTGAGCTACGTCGACCTGCTGCTGATTGCCGGTCAATATCAAACCAAACGGGAACTACCCTTTATTCCGGGCAGTGAAGCCACCGGTGTCGTCAGCGCGGTCGGCGCTGGGGTCGACACCGTCAGCCCCGGCGACCGCGTGTTGTGTGACGGTGGCTTTGCTGAAGAGACGGTGGTGGCCGCCGATAGTGTCACCCGGCTGCCTGATTCGGTAAGTTTTGAGGCCGCCGCTGCGTTTCGCTCCAATTACAGCACTGCCTATTACGGCCTGCAGCGCGGGCGCTTAAAAGCTGGCGAGGTACTGCTGGTGCACGGTGCAGCCGGCGGGGTCGGGCTGGCAGCGGTTGACATGGGGAAACTCCTAGGCGCCACCGTCATCGCTACCGCCAGCACGGAAGAAAAGCTCGCCGTCTGTCGTCAAATGGGCGCTGATCATACCATCAATTATACTGACGGCTTTCGGGAACAGGTTAAAGACCTTACCGGCGGACGCGGCGCAGATGTGATCTATGACCCGGTGGGCGGTGATGTGTTCGACGAATCGATGCGTTGCATTGCCCCGTTTGGCCGTATTTTGATCATTGGCTTTACCAGTGGGCGGGTGGCCTTGGCCAAAACCAACCATCTGTTGATTAAAGATGCGGAGGCGATTGGTTTTACCATTGGCGCTTTGAACCGTCACGATCCGGCCTGGGCGCAGAAAAATTTTGATATTCTGTTGGGCTGGCTGGCATCCGGCCGTTTTGCACCACATGTGTCTCATCGTATTCCCCTGGCGCAGGCCGCTGAAGCACTCAAGTTAATTGCCAACCGGCAGGTCATTGGCAAAGCGGTGTTGGTCTAAGTACCTAATCTTCGTCCACCTTGATGATGAGAAGAGAGAACGGAATTTATGCAACGTTTAACAGAACCACGTATTGCACCGCTGCTACTTGATCAATGGGACGCCGAGCTGCGGGCTCGATTTGAACGACCGGGTGGCCTGGACGGCATTTTCAACGTGATGAAAACCCTGGCCAATTATCCGCAGCTGTTTCGACGCTGGTTGGTATTCGCCAATCACTTTTTATTTAAGAGCACGTTGACGACACGGGATCGCGAAATTTTAATCCTGCGCACCGGCTGGCTCGCCGGTTGTGCGTATGAATGGGGCCAACATCTAAAAATCGCCGCCGATCAGGCAGGCTTTGGCGAGGCAGAATTTGACGCCCTGGCGCAGGGTGCCTCAGCCACCCTCTGGAATGCCAGCGAAGCCGCTTTAATTCAAGCTGCCGATGGTATTTATATCAACGCCTTGGTCGACGACACCACCTGGGACACCCTTAGCGCGTCGCATGACGAACGCCAATTGCTCGATATCGTGTTCATCGTCAGCAATTACCTATTGTTGGCCATGGGGATTAATTCATTTGGGGTGCAACTTGACGCAGGCCTGAACGGTTTCAGCGCTGTTCTGGCGCTGAATGACCAACACCCGACTGAGGCGCTACCCACAATGGGTGTGCGGCACGCAACGCCGCGTCTTGCCCCCCTATTGGATGCTGAATGTACACCGTCCCAGCTCGAAATTCTGCGCAAGGCACGCGGCCATTTGTCGTCGGTTAACGTTCTGGACACCCTCATCCGGCATGCCGATTTGTTACGCCGTTGGATGCCGTTCTTTGTGCACGTTCTGCACAAATCGTCCTTACCGGCACGCGACCGCGAAATCCTTATTCTACGTACCGGTCGACTCTGTGGGGCGGAATATGAATGGGCGCAGCATGTACCATTCGCCGCACGTGCCGGTCTCTCAGCCGATGAGATTCGCTGCATTGCCGAAGGCGCCAACGCAGCGATATGGACCGAGCCGCACGAACAGACGTTGCTGCGTGCAGCCGACCAACTGCACCGCCACACCATGCTGGATGACGCGACATGGGCTGCCCTTGCCGAGCGCTATGACCAGTGCCAACTGATGGACACCGTGTTCACCGTGGGACAATATCGCCTCGTATCGGCCGGACTCAACACACTGTGCGTACAGCTCGATGCATACCTGGAACCCTATGACGCTTGATCTCCAAATTTACAATTGCTGTCAAGATTGTGGTTGGCTTCGACAGCCATAGTAGGCTATGATACCGTCGGTCCATTTGGGAAAGCTTACACACTAGGCTGCGCCATATGTTGCTCTCTAGCGGCACGGGCAGCGGCTCCTAGCGGCAATGCAAATGTCTCAGGAAGGAGGGTAGTCATCATGATCGACGAGAAGATCCTGCAAAAATTGATTCGCCCGGTGGTGACGGGTAGAGCGAGTTGTCGAGCGTTCTTACGCTCTATGGTGGGTCTGGGTCTCACCGCGCTAATGGTCAACATCATGCTGGCCGCCTATTCCCCGGCCACAGCTCAAGCCCGACAGGCCAAGGAAATTGTCATTGGCGGTACGATTGCACAATCAGGCCGATTTTTGGGAATTGTGAAACCATTTCCAAAAATGATGGAGGCCTGGATTAAGCAGGTGAATGACAGGGGTGGCATCTACTTAAGTAAGTTAGGCAAGAAGCTGCCGCTGCGCCTGATCCTTAAAGATGATCAGTCCAGCCCACCCACGGCGCTGAAATTTTATGAGCGTTTGGCTACGGTAGACAAGGTGCACTTGTTCATTGGACCTTTCTCTAGTTTCATCACCAATGCGGCCCTGCAAGCGGCAGTCACTCATCATATTCCGATGTTCATGGCGGAGGCCAATGACTCGGTCATGTTTGACAAGCCCAACAAATGGCGTGCGGCCGTCGCAGCTCCGGCCCAGTGGGAATATAAGCGAGTGGCGGAGTTATACGAGAAAAAAAGAGGGGTCAAAACATTTGCTCTGTTTGCGATGGATAACCTGCACGACAAACAGTCTATGGAAGGGTTTGGCGAATGGCTCACGCAGAAAGGATTTGAAGTCGTTTATAAGAATGTGGCGCCAAGGGCCACCAAGGATTTCTCTTCCATCGTGTTGGCCAACAAAGGAAAGAATCCGGATGTGGACTATGTGTAAGGCATTGTGCCGCCATTCACCATTGGCTTCTTAAAGCAAGCGCGGGAATTGGGATTGAACCCGAAAGATTTTATAGTGGGTCATATGCCGTTTCCCGTCATCAAAGCCATGGGGAAATCCTCGGAAAATATAGTCAGTGCCCTTTATTCCTATACTGGGGACACCGCGGACCACAAAGCGTTTAGCGCCCAAACCGAGGCAGCAGGCTTTAAACCCTGGCAGTATTCGGAATCCGGGATTCGCTATGCAACCTTTAAATGGATTGAGGCCTCGCTCGAAAAGGCCGGAAGCCTGGATCCTGAAGACATTCGTCAAGCCATGTGGGATTCCACTGTGAGTGTTTATGACGGCGGGCTCATCCTCAAGCATGATGATCGTGGCTATGGAGCGATGCATCCCTGGCCCGTCCAGATCAAAGGGGGCAAACCCGTCTCTTTATGGCCATTGGATCAAGGCGTTCAGTTACACCAATTTAAGAACGGGCAGTGGTGATCGAATCGACTATTCTGGTCCAATTAATCATCAATGGAACCCTGTTGGGAGGGGTGTATACACTGGCTGCTTTGGGCCTCTCTCTGATATTCGGAGTGAGTGGGGTGCTCAACCTCACTCACGGCGAATTCTTAATGGCCTCGGGCTTCTTTGTATTCATGGCCTATGATCTATTTGAGATCAATCCTTTCTTACTGATCGCCTTGTTTGCCCCAGTGTTTTTTTTGATCGGTTATATCTTTGAAAAATCTTTAATCAAGCCTCTGGCTCTTCGTAAAGAACATGTGCGATTGGCCTCTGCTGTCCTCGTTACACTGGGAGCAGCACTGATGATTGAAGATCTCGCTTCTTTTTACTCGCTGGGCACTCAGTATGAAAAGAGTGTGGACATTTTTATTCCTTCTTTACAGATTTATGGACTTTACTTGCCTATTTTAAAATTATTAGTCTTTGGGCTTGTACTAGTCTTAA
>JAPULM010000023.1 GCA_027294925.1 bacterium | reverse complement strand
CGAACCTTTGGACTACAGTACCGGGTCTTGGAAGACGGTCATGACCTTGAAACTCGGGTGGCTGATATGGCCTGGGCGGCACAATGTGCGAAGTTACCCGCCTGCCTGCTATTCACAGGTGAGTTCACGACCTTCCCGGGTGTTTTAAGACAGGCATAACCAGTCCTTTCCAATTCAGAAATGAGCTTGAACGGTGAGGGTTGGTGAGCCGTTCAGGCGGCGGGTTGCTGGGCCTTGTTGATGGAACGGAACAGTTCAGCCCGGGCCTGATTGAGGCGGCGAGCGGCTTCATTATCGCTGATGGCGTCGGCGATGTTATCCAGTTGTTCGAAGGTGAGGCGGGGTTTGAGGTAGTGGTGTGGGCTTACCCCGTTTTAGTGGACACTTTTTGGCCTAAGCGGCCCGCTTTTTTGTGACCATCAGCTTCCTCTCGTAGTTGATGGGTGACAAGTAGCCCAGAGCCGAATGCCGCCGATGCGGGTTGTACCAGCCTTCGATCCACTCGAATATCGCCAGCCAGGCTTCGGCCTGCGTCTTGAAGGTCCTGCGGTTCAGCAGTTCGCGTTCCAGTGTCGCGAAGAAGCTTTCGGCCATGGCGTTGTCATACGCATCGCCGACCGAGCCCATCGACGCCATATTCAACACTCTATCCACACTACTTTTGGCCAGGAGACTGACCTCACGCGCTCCCACGGGCGTTCCGGTACCGATGTGCTGATGCAGATCGATCATCCCAGGCAGGACCGTGGAGTCCGACAGATCGATGACTTCCACGCCCGCCGGAGCTACGAAGCCGGACTCAAGCGAGGTGATACGGTCATCCGTGATCAAGATGGACATCTGGGTGCGCGGTTGCTTGGATACGCCATCTATCAGCTGTCCAGCGTGGATCACCACATCCTTAGCGACTGCGGCGGGTACGCTCATAAGGTACAAGACTGCCACAAGTGCCGTAGTGAGCAGACTCGATATGCTTTTCTTTATCTTCATGACTCTTCCTCCATTAGATATCTAATTGTACACGTCAGTTTTTGCGCCTTACTCCAGTTTAGCTGCAGGAGAAGTGGATTTGACGAAGAACACGGCTATGCCGCTGATTAAGGCAGTTGCCATGATATAGTAGCTGGGCGACAACGGATCACCGGTCACACGCACCAGAAAAGTCCCGATGAAGGGCGCAAAGCCGCCGAAGATGGTGACCGATAAAGCATAACAAATCGACAGAGCTGTATATCTGATGGCCGTGGGAAACATCTCCGCGAGTATCGCGGCTATTACGCCGGTCATCAGGGGCTGGATCAAGCCACCGACGATCTGGACCATCAGAAAAGTGGTTGGCGTCGGATAGGTCGTCAGCAACAGAAATGCCGGATACGTCAGAACGAAGCTTAACGCTGCGCATAGGAACACGGGGAGACGCCTACCGATGCGATCGGAGATACTGCCTACCACCGGTGTGAACGCAATATAAAACAGAACACCGACAGCCGTCGCATAGAGGGCGGAGGCTTGGTCGATATGCAGTGTCTGCGTGGCGTAGCTGGGCATGAATATCACAAACATATATTGCAGCGTGATGATGATGGTGGTGATCCCTATGGCGACTAGCATCATCCTCCCGTGGGTCTGAATTGCCGCCCCCCACAGGGGAACGCGCGTGACATTCGTCGCTGCTGCTATGGCCTCCTCGAAGACCGGTGTCTCCGCAACTTTGGTCCTGAGATAGTATGCAACCGGCCCCAGCAAGGCGCCGAAGATGAATGGCAGTCGCCATCCCCAGTCCTGAAGATCCGCCTCATCGAGAATGGTATTCAGCAAAGCCGCGGTGAGGATAGCTGCGAGCGCGGCGATCCCGCCGGCCACCGACTGAAAGCTACTCAAGAAGCCACGGCGGCCAGGCGGCGCATGTTCGGCGAGGGCTGTCGCCGCGCCGCCCCATTCTCCGCCCATGGAAAATCCCTGTAGCAACCGGCAAAACACCATCAGGATCGGGGCGGCAATGCCGATGGCCTCATAGGTTGGAATCAAGCCCGTCAGTCCTACCGCGATTGCCATGAGAGCGATGCTAATTGCGAGCGTGGTCCGGCGCCCAATGTAATCACCAAAGTAACCGAACACGATGGCGCCCAGGGGCCGCATCAGGAATCCGGCGCCGAAGGTGGCGAGGGCAAAGAGAAGAGAGATGACTGGATCGGCGGAAGGAAAAAAAGCGCGGCCGATCTGTGCCGCAAAGAAGCCGAAAATCAGGAAGTCATAGATTTCAAAACCGTGACCGAGAGAGCAAGCGATGACCGCGCGTCGAATGCCTTTGCTGCCAGCATTTCTGGCCGCAGCGCGAACAGGGTTTCGTGCCACCGAATCAGTCATCATTTCCCCTCACGGCAGTCCGCAAGGACCGTCTTATCATAACGCTATCTCAAACATCGCTCTTGAAACACCGTATGTCAGACATCGCTCTAATGCATGGCAAAATCTGTTTCCTCTTCCATAACCAAATCTTTATCAATCATTGACAAGGGCACGATCACAACCCCTCTCAGGTACTTAGACCTCCTCTGGCGCTTCGGAGCAGCTCAGGTGCTCCGGGACCCCGGCACCGGGCATGAGGTTCGGGCGGGGCGGCCCGCCAGCATGCAAACGAACTCCGTGTCCTGACGTCCTGACGTACCCACATCTCGTGTTCGATACCGCCTTCAACCACCACAATATCTCCGCCGTGGTAGGTGCGCATTTGTTTGCCAACCTTACAATCCATTTCGCCGGACAGAATCCAGAATATCTGCTCGTTAGGATGGCGGTGCGCCTTGGCGTGGCAGGCAGCCTTAGCGCTGGCCCAAACGATCATCTCCTACTTGCCCACGAGGGTTCGGTGGAAA
>JAPULM010000229.1 GCA_027294925.1 bacterium | reverse complement strand
GTAGACCGGTGTATCCTGCCATCCCTGAGTGCCATGCCAGACCAGGCGGGTTTCGATCGGCGGGGGCTGAGCAACAGCACGTTCGCCGCCCGACACCTCCACTTTACCGGTGGAGCCCTGAGCCATGAGGCGCAGCGACGCCATCATGATAACGCCATTGGGCTGCACGTGTCCGTACAACCGATTGTACTCGACTTCAAATGCGGCCCGCACGTGCAGCCGGTCCATTACACCACCGGGCACCGGTACCCGGATGGCCCATAGCTGACCGGGGTGGTGCAATTCAAGCTCGTGGTGCAGATGGATGTCGTTTGCTGCAAGGCCTTCACGCCCCAACACCTCAATGGCCTGTTCATTCAGAGCGGCAAAGGCGGCGTTGACCTCCGGCACAGAAATGTCGTCTATGGAGCCCATCATGAAGCGCACGAAGTCTTGCCGAAGGTCAGCGTGCAGCATGCCGATGGCACACAGCGCCCCGGCATCACGTGGGACGTACACCCGGCTGCAACCGAGGCCGCTGGCGATCGAGGACCCGTGCATGGGTCCGGCGCCGCCTGCCGCGACCAGTGTGAAACGACGGGGCGAGTGGCCACGTTCGATGGAGATGTGCTCGACGGCATGCAGTAAGTGTTGCTCGACCAGGCCGATAATCCCAGCGGCGGCGTCCTCAACGGACATCCCGAGGGGATCGGCGACCTCGGTACGGATCGCTGCACGGGCCGCAGCTAGGTCAAGATCGAGCGTGCCACCGGCTGACTTTCCAGGACGCAGACGGCCGAGAACCAATTGGGCATCGGTGACCGTCGGCCGAGTACCGCCCCGCCCGTAACAAGCCGGGCCGGGGTCGGCGCCGGCGCCTTTGGGTCCGACATACAGCATCCCTGCATCATCAACCCCGGCAATGGTGCCACCACCGGCGCCCACCGTGTGGATGTCAAGCGCCGGGGTCGAGACGTGATAGCCGGCAATCATCACGTCGTCGCGCGTCACCACATCGCCGCCCGACATTAGCAGCACGTCACAGGAGGTGCCGCCAATCTCCATCGAGATCAAGTTGCCCTCATCGCCGTCTGCGACACCGGCGCCATCAACCGATTGGCGGTATAGATTGAGGGCGCCGACCGCCGCTGCAGGCCCGCTGAGCAGCAAGCTGACCGGGCGCCCGGCGAGTTGGTCGACCGAAGCCGTGCCGCCATTTGACTGCACCAAAAGAATGGGGCGCCGCAGGCCGAGTTCAGCCAGTTCAGCGTCAAGCGAGCGCAGGTAGGCGACAATGCGGGGCGACAGTGCGGCATTGACCACGGCGGTAGAGGTGCGTTCGTACTCACCCATAAGGGGAGAGACTGAGGCCGAGGTGGTGATCCACTGACCGGCCCACTTCTCCCTCAGTGCATCAGCTACAGCCTGTTCATGGCGATCGTTGACAAAGCTGTTCATCAAGGCAACGGCAACGACTTCGACCGCGTCTGCTTCGAAATCAGCTAGGATGTCGTCAAGCGCGCCGAGGTCGAGTGGCTGGTGCTCGCTGCCGTCAAAGTCGATGCGGCCGGGTACTGACTTGCGCAGGTAGCGGGGTACCAGAACGGGAGCGTAAGGTTGGCGGTGGTTAAACTGATCTTCGCGTAAGCCACGCCGAATCTCCAGCGCATCACGGAATCCCTCGGTGGTAATAAGGCCCACCCGCGCCCCCTTGCCTTCCAGCATGGTGTTGGTGGCGATCGTCGAACCGTGCACGAACAGCACGCACTGCTGCAGAAGATAGCCCAGCGGCATATCCAGATCGACGGCAATGCGCTGCACCGCCGCCAGCACGCCACGGCTGGGGTCTGCCGGGACGGATGGGACTTTCGCCACCCAGGTTGTGCCGCTGGCGTCGGCGAGCACCAGGTCGGTGAACGTGCCCCCAACGTCGACGCCAATGCGCCAGGGTGCGTGTGGTTGCCGGGTTGCAGTTGTGTCAACGGTCATCGTGTCTCGATCCCTTTCTACTCAATGTTCCAAATTAACCGAAAGCAGCCGCTTTGGCCAGCACAGTCAATACGATGTATACGGGCTGCTGTTGACCAGCTCCATTTCTGAAACGCTAAACGCATGCTCATGGCGGTTAAAGGTTATGACAACTTCAGCAACCCTACAAGGTCGTCCAATGAGCTAGGAACACCTTACACCTTGCCTTAAGACGCCTTATCGGCGTCCCCAGCGCTTGAATTTGAGCTCTCAGCCAAGTTGTTCTTAAGCAGAACTAAATGTCAAGGTGCTGAAATATAATGACTTAGAGTTCGCCAACAGCATTAGGCATTTTCGCCCCGGCGCCCAGCGGCAGCCACCGGCGTAAAGGAAACGCTCTAGGAGCGACACGCAAAGGCACACATGGATGAAAACGATGCCGTTTAGTTGCTCTGCTGCTGATGCGCCGGCACACGAATGAACAACCATACGAATGCAGCCAAAAACAGCAACGCAGAGGCAAAATAAAACACCGACGAAAGTCCATACGCCGTGATCATCAATCCCGAAATGATCGGGGACAGTAAGGTGAAGACTTGTCGGAACAGAGCCATGACACTATGTGTCGTGCCCTGCACATGCGTGGAGGCGACATCGAGCACTGCGGCCGTGGCAATATTGCTGGTGCCGTAGAAAAAAAGCCCAAGGAAGAGATCGCAGCAGGATGCCACAGAGCCGAGGCAATTCCCAGGAAACACAACGACAGTAAGACCCAGGAATAACTCGCAGAAGAGCCAAGCAGCAGATAGGCTATGCCACTCATGGCCACAGCACCGGCAAGGATGACGGCCCGATGTTTGACAAAGGCATCCGCCAAGAACCCGGACGGCAGTGTTAAGATGCCGCTGGCGGCTTCTTTGGCTGTGGTCAAGCCGCCAACCTGGATATCCGTGATCCCGAGCTCGGCCTTGATCAGTGGTAGAATGACGAGAAACATTTGTTGGTACCAGTGGATCACAGAGTGGCCAAAGGTCAGAAAACCCAGCAAGCATTTTCTCTCCATGGGTGGTTGTGTTTGCTGTCGTTTGGTCGAAAAAATCGTTGCCACAGTTTTTTGTCCCTTCAGTACCCGACACATGTTAAATCCCTGATCAGTATACGCCTCTCCCCGTACAGCGCAACTGAGTGCTGCGCATGGCGTAGAGCAATTGCCGCAGTGGAAACGCAAACGTCTTCACGGAAGCACGAAATCGCCATCATTGTCCGGCCTGATCACAACAAATTCCGCCTCCGGATAAGCGCCTAACAATCTCTTTGGCGGTGCCATTCGTCTCCTGGGCGACCATTTACACGCGTAGCCAAAAAACTTTCCTTGGTGTTCTTCGACAACATCAATTTTGTCCCCTGTCCCAGCCCCCAGCGGCGGCCTGCCGCAACGGCTCGAAGCAAGGCGCGGCGCCGCAATGCACGGCCTGGACATGCCACTCAGGATGGGATAAGGTTACGTCTTAGGGGTTCCCCGGTGCAAGAGGCGCAGACCCACCGGTTGGAGAAAGCGGGGGAAAACTGCAATGCTGGCGTTCTCAGACAAGGGAGGTACTGTGAGATGGGAGATGTCACTGTCTTAGGCCTGGGCGCAATGGGATCGGCCCTGGCGGGCGCTGCCTGCAAAGCTGGCCACGATACGGTTATTTGGAATCGCACCGCTTCCCGTGCGGACCCCCTCGTTGCGGCGGGAGCTCGATTCTTCTCGGATCCAGTGGAGGCGATCGCTCAGAGTCCAATCGCGGTCGTCTGTGTGAGCGATTACAGCGCGAGCGATTCGGTCTTGACGACGCCCGCGGCGCAAGCCGCTCTGAAGGGGCGAGTTCTCGTGCAACTGAGCAGTGGTTCGCCTCGATTGGCTCGTGCGGCTCAGGCTTGGGCGCAGGCCTCGGGTGTGGTGTACCTGGATGGGGCGATCATGGTATTCCCAAGCGGAATTGGAAAATCGGATGCGTTGATCCTCATTGCTGGAGATCAAGAAGGTTTTAAACAGTCAGAGTCGCTGCTGCGAGTCTTCGCACCCGGCACCACGTACATGGGTGCGGACGCAGGTCTCGCGTCCACCTTGGACGAAGCGCTTTTGTCGGCCGGGCTTGGATTAATCATGGGGGTGGTGAACGGCGCGGCGCTCTGCGAAGCGGGTGGCCTGCCGGTGTCGGAGTACAGCAAATACCTAGAGGGCGTCCTACCGACCTTTGTCAATTCAACTGTAGAAACCGCCCGGAAGATCGGCGAGGGGAACCTCGAGGAGACTGAAGCGTCGCTGCAAACCTGGGGAGCGGTTCTGGAGTACATGAGCGAATCCGCTGCGGATGCAGGATTCAGCAACGAAATCCCATCGTTCATCCGGAGCTTATTCAATCGCGCCATCGACCAGGGCTTGGGTGAACACGACGTAGCCGCCCTGATTCGACTGTTGCGGCCGACCCGAAAATAACCGGCTCTAGCCCTTGCCTGACGCAACGCCAAAACTTTAGCGCTGAAAGGGAGCCTTATTGACCGCCTTCTAACGGTACCCATCATAGCACAAAAAGCCATTCAAAGTTGACGAGGCGGCCCAGCGAGGTCTATTCACCTTCCCAAAACGCCCCGCACCGGTGCTTCTCTTCCTTGCCCTTCGCCCCCGGCGGCGCTACAATGCTGCCAGG
>JAPULM010000228.1 GCA_027294925.1 bacterium | reverse complement strand
TCCTTTTTTGGCCATGGCTTTGACCATAACTTGTTTAAGTAAAGTTCCTTGAGGACTTAGTAAAATTCGATGGGCTGGACCAAAGCGCTCATGAATTGTGCGAATTCCGGCAACAATAGGCTCAAGCTTCATGATCATACCTGCACCACCACCGTATGGCTGGTCGTCTGTGATACGGTGCCGATCGGTAGTAAAATCTCGAATATTATGGAGATGTACAGATATTAGACCACGCACTTGGGCTCGTTTCAATATACTCGCCTCAAGTGGTGATGCAAATATCTCAGGAAAGATTGTTAGGATATGAAATTCCATAAGCAGTACATAAATTTAGTCGAGAAAATCAAGCACCGGAAAGAGGTGTAGTTCGCCGCTTGCGATATCAATGTTTCGCACCACACTGAGCAATGCCGGTATTAAAATTTCTCGGTTATGATCTTTTACAACGTATACATCGTTGCTTCCAGTATGAATGATTTCGGTGATTGTCCCAAGTAATCGGGCGTTACAGTCGTAAACATGTAAGCCTTCAATATCAAACCAATAATACTCACCGTCAGGTAACGGCAAAAAACGTTGCCGTGAAATACAAATTTCGTAGTCTCTTAGGTTGTCAGCTTGTTCTCTCGTTTGATAACCATCGAATATGAGTAGAAGCCGCTTGTGCGAGTACCGACAGGAAACGATACTACAGGTTTGCTCAGTCTTTGTTTGATGACGTAGGCTTACCGGTTGATCGGCCAGATCTGGCAGTAATGCTAAGTCATCAATATATGGCAAAAAGACAAGTTCACCTTTCAACCCGTGGGTTTTGGTCAAGCGACCTATAGACATCATATGGAACCGTGTATAGCATGAAATTTACTTATGGATTCCGTAGGCCTTCACGAGCGAGGAGGCTTCCAACAGAGGCAGAAGGCTGAGCGCCGCGCGACAGCCAGAGCTGAACACGTTCCGTATTCAGCCGTAACTGAGAGGGGTCAGTGAGCGGGTTGTAGGTTCCTAGCGTTTCTATGAAGCGCCCATCCCGTGGGGCTCGAGAATCGGCCACCACAATACGATAGAACGGACGTTTTTTTGTACCCATACGTTTTAAGCGTATCCGGACTGACACAGTCTTCCTCCCTTGTGGTTAATGGTGAGGTGTTAGAAGGGGGTCGAAAAAGGCAGTTTTGCCCATTTCCCCTTCCCTTTTTGTTTACCTAGGAAGCTTCTCATCATTTTTTGCGTTTGAGCAAACTGCTTTAACAAACGGTTGACGTTTTCTACTGTGGCGCCACTTCCCCTGGCGATACGTCGTCGCCGGCTTCTGTTAATAATAATGTGATTTTGCCTCTCTTGCTGCGTCATCGAGCTAATGATGGCTTCTATTTTTTTGAATTCCCCCTCATCGACGGAAGGAAGTTTCGCCGCTTTGAAGCCAGGAATCATTGACATAAGGTTGTCTAGAGGGCCCATTTGCTTCAGCTGTTGTAGCTGGGTCTGAAAGTCTTCAAGAGTGAACGTTGCCTTACGTATTTTCTGAGCCAAATCCGCAGCGGCTTCTTGGTCGATGGTCTGCTCGGCTTTCTCAATTAAGGTTAGGACGTCACCCATGCCAAGAATACGTGAGGCCATGCGATCTGGGTGGAAGGGCTCAAGGGCGTCAAGCTTTTCTCCCACACCCACAAACTGAACCGGTTTGCCAACAACAGCTTTGATTGAAAGGGCAGCGCCACCGCGCGCATCGCCATCAAGTTTGGTCAAAATGGTTCCGTCGATGCCAATAGCTTGGTCAAAAGCGCAAGCAACGTTGACGGCTTCTTGTCCGGTCATTGCGTCTACCACTAGAAGGCTATAGTCAGGCGTCGCCATCTGCTTGATTTCTCGCAACTCTTGCATCAACGTCGCATCGATTTGTAGGCGCCCTGCCGTATCGAAAATGACCACATCTTGACCTGCTGCTTTCGCATGCTGGATCGCATGCTGACATATCTGAACTGCATCTTGTGAGTCAGCTTCGATATACACGGGGACATGTAATTCGTCACCCAGAATACGCAGTTGATCCATCGCCGCAGGGCGATAAATATCAGCTGCCACTAGTAAAGGGCGACGACCTAGGGCCACAATGTGCTTCGCTAACTTGGCGGCGGAAGTCGTTTTTCCAGAGCCCTGAAGGCCCATTAGTAGAATAAGAGTCGGAGGGGTTGACGACATGGTTAGTGGGTGATATTCACCTCCCATCAGATTCGTCAACTCATCACGCACGATCCTAGTAACGTGCTGACCGGGAGTTAGGCTACGTAGGACTTCCTGTCCCAAGGCAAGTTCACGGATACGTTGAACAAAATCTTTGACAACTTGGAAGTTGACGTCTGCCTCAAGCAGTGCTAGGCGAATTTCACGTACGGCTTCTTTAATATTGGCTTCTGTCAACTTTCCGCGACTGCGAAGATGGGAAAAGATTCCGTCTAGTTTTGCACTAAGTGACTCAAACACGTTTTGTTCTGCTTACTTAGAGATTCTTAAGTAGCTTTGCTACGATCTTTAAATACGTTGAAATAGATTAGTCTAATGTAGAGCTTTATTTGGGATTTTGTCAAGGCGACATCGTCTAATTTATCCTCTTAAGTTACGAATAACATCAGCATAATTCTCTTGACCGAAGATGGCCGTGCCGGCTACCAGGATGTCTGCACCTGCTTGGCAGATTTGTGCAGCATTAGAGAGCTTAACGCCTCCGTCAACTTCAATGGCTACATCCAGTTGGCGTTTAGAGAGTTGTTGTTTCAGTCGTTGAATCTTGTTTAAAGTCGAGGTGATAAAGTGTTGCCCGCCAAAGCCTGGGTTCACGGACATGAGCAAGACGAAATCAAGTTCCGGCAAAATTTCATCAAGGGACTGCAGTGAGGTCGCGGGATTAAGCACAACGCCTGCTTGGACTCCCGCACTTTTAATCAGTTGAATTGTACGATGTAGGTGTCGGCAAGCTTCTACATGAACGGAGAGATAGGAACTACCAGCGTCGATAAAAGCAGGTAGTAAAGCGTCCGGCTCCTCGACCATCAAGTGTATGTCTAACGGAAGTTTGGTTACCGCAGCGATGGCTTTGATTACTGGCGGGCCAATGGTGAGATTTGGGACGAAGTGACCGTCCATCACGTCCACATGCAATAAGTCAGCGCCTGCCGCTTCAACTCGAGATATTTCGTCCGCCAGATGTGCGAAATCAGCTGCAAGAATAGATGGAGCAATTTGCACCACGGGCAGTCTCCTTATAAAATGGATGCTTTGCGTCGAAAACGGGCTACAAAAATTCCATCAGTTTGCCACTGTTCGGGGGTCAGCTCAAGACACCCAGAGGTCTTTGTTTGTTGCGATAAAAAGGGCGGCAGGTCTGCCGCAATTGTATCGGGCTGCATGTCTGGGTGTGCCATGAGGAATTGAGTCACGACATCGTGGGTTTCTTCAGGCTCATATGAGCATACACTGTAAACCATGATGCCGTCTGGGGCGAGTAGGTCATGTTGGATACGAAGTAAGCTTAATTGGGCCGATTGTAAGGCCGCAAGGTCTTTAAGCGATTTTCGCCACTTGATGTCAGGGTGATGACGTAGCACCCCAAGACCGGAACAAGGTGCGTCGACGAGGATACGGTCAAACTTGCCCTGAATTGGGGAACTGTTAGTCGCATCAATAACTGCTGTCACAACGGATGAGAGTTCTAAACGGAGAATATGGTGGCGTACCATGCGAAGGCGACCGGGGCTAACGTCACAGGCCAAAATCATGCCTTCATCACCCATCAACTGAGCGAGATGGGTTGTTTTCCCTCCAGGCGCGGCACAAACATCGAGCACGCGCTGCCCAGGCTGTGGACAACATAAAGGAGCGACTAACATGGCGGCTTGATCTTGAGCCTGAAAGAGGCCATTTTGATAACTGGGTAACGCATCTAACCGGTTGCTGCCACGAATGATTAAGGCTTCTGGTAGAAGCTCGGAGGTTTGGATGTCTACAACGCCTTCTTGCTTCAGATGTTTTGCCAGTTGCGACGGGCTCGTGCGTAACGTGTTGGTACGTAGTGTAACGCCACTGGGCCGGTTATTTGCCTGACAGATGGCTTGGGTGCGTTCCCAGCCGTAACGTTGGAGCCATCGGGCAACTAGCCATTCCGGATGTGAATAAGCAATGGCCAGATGCGAAACCGGTTCAGTTTCGGCTTTTGGTAGCTGGTAGGTTTGATGTTGCCGCAGCAAAGCGCGTAAGACTCCGTTAGCCAAGCGAGCCGTTCCCGCATGGCCAAAACGTCGGCTGAGTTGTACCGTTTCATGAACAGCCGCATGGATGGGAACACGATCCATCCACAGACATTGGTAGACTCCCAACCGTAATGCATTACGAATCCAAGGCGTAAGAGTAGAAAGAGGGCGGTGGCAGGCTTGACTTAAGAGCCAATCGATACGCCCTCGCCATCGTACAGTGCCGTACACACATTCCGTGATAAATGCATGATCACGACGACTGTAGGTTGTCTTGCGGAGGGTTTGGCGCAGTGCCACATCAGTATAGGCACCGTCTGCGTCGATTGCATACAAAATTTTCAGCGCCGTCTGCCTCGGGGAAGGGGATGAGGTTGGTTTAGACAAAATGGTCCCCCGCTTGCACACGATAGCCATGGGCAAACTCACGAGCTGTGATGCGTCGGCGGTTGGCTGGCTGCAGTTCTCGGAGTAATAATTGTTGCTTCCCACAGGCAATTTGTAGACCTTCCGGCGTCAGCGCGACGATCGTGCCTGGAGGCTCAGATGTTAGGCTCGGGTAAACTTGAGTGCGCCAGACCTTCACTTCCATCTCCTGATATATGGTCGCAGCACCTGGCCAAGGCACAATACCGCGGATAAGGTTGTGTATAACCACCGCATCCTGACACCAATTAATACGACCCAAGTGGCGGGAAAGTTTTGGCGCGTGAGAAGCCTCTTGGACTGGCTGAGGGCGTGGTGAGATGCTTCCCGTTTCGAGGCCTGAAAGTACCGAGGCCATACCTTGCGCACCGATTAAAGCGAGGCGATTACCTAATGTCACGGCATCATCGTCCTCCTCTATGCCACAAGATTCCATCCATAATATTGGCCCTGTATCGACCTGCTCATCCATTTGTATAATAGTGTAACCCGTCTCCGTTTCACCATTGATCAATGTCCAATTGATTGGGGCGGGCCCGCGATAGCTAGGCAGCAGCGAGCCGTGCAGATTGATACATCCATATGGCGGAAGCTCAAGTACTGCAGATGGTAGGATATTTCCGTAAGCCACCACAACAATAACGTCAGGTCGATAGGCAGCTAGGTTTTTAGTGGCCTCGGATGATCGTAGAGATGACGGTTGTAAAACCGTAAGACAATGCTCTACTGCTAGTGATTTGACCGCTGGAGCGGCTGGGCGGCGTCCCCGGCCGCGGGGACGGTCCGGCTGTGTGACGACGGCGACAACCTCGTGGGGGGAAGCGATGAGGATGTTTAGTGTCGGACAGGCAAATGGGGCTGTACCCATAAAGATGACACGCACGGTGATCCCCCTTTTTAATGGTGTTGACGTTGTGCGCGTCGGTATTTACGCTTGATGAGATCGCGTGCGACAGGGCCCATACGATCAAAGAAAAGTAAGCCCTGAAGATGGTCAAATTCGTGCTGTAAGACACGCGCGAGCAACCCTTCTCCTGCAATTTCGATACTCTGCCCGTCACGATTCGTGCCACGCAGTAATGCGTTTGCGAAGCGTGGCGTAGGCCCATTAATTTCTGGGACACTAAGGCACCCTTCATCTTCGCGAGCATGGCCAGTCGTTTGTAGAATTTCAGGATTTATGAATGTCATCAGGCCATTTGGTTCCCTACCTCCCGTTACGTCCACGACAAACAACTGTAAGGAAACGCCGACTTGAGGAGCGGCCAAGCCAATACCCGGGGCGGCATACATGGTTTCAATCATGTCCTCGATTAACTGTTGTAATGTAGCATCAATTTTTTCTACAGGTTGTGCTTTCAAACCTAGAACCGGTTCGGGATAGATGCAAATTGAACGTACTGCCATTTTTTGGCCTCTACCGCGGGGCTTAATCTCGCAGATTTAGATTTTGAATGCAGACAATGTAGCGAATTTTACTCGGTTTCGCAATTGACAACCAAACTATGCATACCTGGTGGATTATATAAACGACAGCGGATCAATGTCTACACTGATTCGAACGCCATGGAGTTGTTGACGTTGGCTTTCTGCCTGCGAAAGCGCGGCTCGCAGCCACTGATGGAGAGCGCCGCTGGTCGTCGCTTTGAGTAAGAAATGCCAGCGGTAGCGGTCGTGTAGGCGGGAGATCGGCGCTTCCGCCGGTCCCAGCATCGTTTGCTGGTGACGATCAGAGACGAAATGCTGTAACACTTCTGCAATCCAGTGACTTACATGTTGTAAACGCTCTTGGTTGGGGCCTTCAAGGATCACCCGGGCAAGTCTTGTATAAGGCGGATAGAGAACCGGTTGACGGCGTTTTATTTCATCGTCGTAGAAGCCTATGAAATCGTGCTGTTTGGCAAATTGTACGCTATAGTGGTCGGGGCGATAGGTTTGAATGATAACGTCACCTGTAACCTCCCCTCTACCGGCACGACCCGCCACCTGTGTGAGTAATTGGAACAAGCGCTCTGGAGCACGAAAATCAGGAATAGCGAGGGTTGCATCGGCGGTGACAACGCCTACCAGCGTGATGTTCGGAAAGTCGTGCCCTTTAGCAATCATCTGGGTGCCCACTAAGATATCTAGTTCGCCTTGTCGTAAGCGCTTTAGAATGTGTTGGTGAGCTGATTTGCGGCGTGTGGTATCACGATCCATACGAGCCAAACGGGCGGTGGGAAATAGTGTTTTGAGGCTTTCTTCGACTTGTTGCGTTCCAATGCCAAAAGGCTGGATTTTTACACTTTTGCAAGTATAGCATTTGCTCGGGGCTGCTTGGGCAAAATCACAATAATGACACTTTAGAACACGAGCACGGCGGTGATAGGTTAATGATACACTACAGTGAATACACTGAGGCACCTCACCGCAATCATGACATTGTATATAAGAAGCGAAGCCGCGGCGGTTCATCAGTATCAGGCTTTGTTCTTGTCGTTCAAGTCGGTCGGCTATTGCTTTATAAAGCGGGGTGGTGATCACGCGTTCAGCTGCAGTGGCGTGGTTGCGTTGGTCAATCACTGTAACATGCGGCAGCGATTTTTCTTCCACACGTTTTGGCAGGGACAGAAGGCTATATTTGCCGGTTTGAGTATGATGAAACGTTTCGAGTGCAGGGGTGGCACTGCCGAGTACGACAATCGCGCCATTTTGATGCGCACGTACAATTGCCACGTCACGTGCATTGTAGCGCGGGGTTTCTTCTTGCTTATAGGAGGTGTCGTGCTCCTCGTCAACAATAATTAGACCCAGTTGCGGTAAAGGCGCAAAAACAGCGGATCGGGCCCCAATGGCGATGCGAGCATGCCCGCCGGATAAGCGCCGCCATTCATCAAAGCGTTCCCCATCAGAAAGTCCACTATGCAAAACCGCCACTTGTGCAGGGTATCGAGCGGCGAAACGTTCGACTAACTGGCCGGTTAGGGAGATCTCAGGGGTCAGAATTAAAGCGCTTTTATTCTGCTCTAAGATTGATCTAGTGGCTTGCATATAGACTTCTGTTTTGCCACTGCCGGTGACCCCATGTAACAAGATCGGTCGCCCGTCTGGCGCGCTGAGTTTAGCGTGGATATGTTGTAGTGCTTGCTGCTGCA
>JAPULM010000227.1 GCA_027294925.1 bacterium | reverse complement strand
GTTCAACATACCCGCGTGGCATCGTCTCGCGGCGCTCACCACACAGAAGCACTGGCAGCATAACGGCCCCCCCCACCGAGCAGAAAGGAACCCTGGGTAGAGTGCGGTGTTAGCTTCCCTTCTCTAGCATTCTCTCGAACGGGGACGCCACGCTAGGTGATGCGAATCCGCCGCGTGACCTGCCCGTTGCTTTCCCAATAGGTGCGTTTCTTGGTAATCCAGGGATCATTCATCGCCGGCTGAATATTCCCCGTCGTATCGACGGCCCGGGACGTAATGGTGTGCTCGCCCGGAGTGAGATTCGACCACCCCAGATACCAAATCTTCCACGCGAATGCGGCTTCCTGACTCCGGTCGATCTGCGCCGGGAGCCATGCTCCGCTGTCGATCCGCACCTCGACCCGTTGGATAGGAGCACCCCAGGCCGCTCCCACGATTCGGTACTGGCCATCTTTCCGGGTAATCCTGGCGGGCACGGACTTGAGTAAAGCCCGGCCGACAGAGGTTTCCGTCCACACCGTTTCGCCGTCGCGTTGCTCTTCCCGGATCGTCACATAGTCTCGCGCCATGAAGCGGCCCATGTGGCGGGTCGCCCGCACGTCGATCCGCTTGAGCCACTTGACGTTGGCGATCCCATACCAACCTGGGGCAATTAGCCGTAAGGGAAATCCGTTGAGCTGCGGGAGCGGCGCCCCGTTCATCTCGTAACAGAGCAGGGTATGTGGACTCATGGCATCTGCAAGCGACATGCTGCGGGCGAAGTTCTGCGGCATCTTGATCTTGCGGACTTCCTCCTCGCCTGCATCGCTCCCAACAAAGACCACTTCGATACCCGTGTTCAGCACGCCCGCCTCCTTGAGAAGCGGAGCGAGCGGCGTACCCGCCCATTTGGCGGTGCCGATCCCGGCGAGGAACCAGGGAAACCCATGATTGCCGGAGCACTCTAGCGTGAAGATGACCTCGTGCCGTGGTCGGGCCCTGAGCTCGCTCAGCGTGAAGGTCATGGGTCGCTTGACCAGCCCGGTAATCTCCAGTTTCCACGCCTTGTCGTCGATGACCGGCCTGTTGTAGTGCGCGACGTTAAAGAATTTGTCGTTGGGGGTCAGCCAGGTATCGAGTTCTTCCCATGGTTGCAGATTGGCGACCACCTGAGGGACCGGATTAGCTGGCGGCTGATCCATCCAGGGAATGACCACCTCGCCCGGCCGACTTGGGAATGCCCAAGCCAGCCAGGGGGAATGGAGAAATGCCAACCCAGCTACCGCCGCGCTGCCGTGTGTTAACAGATTCCTACGCGAGATGTTTGCCATGTCCATAAGCGTTATCCCCCTCTCCTGTGTGAGTGTCCACCAACACAAAAAAACGCACCCAAACCCCTCCGTGTAGAGAGAATCCGATTGCGCCTTCCGTTCTTGGCTCTACAGGTCAGTCCGGTAAAATCGGCTCAGTATGGTGCCCAATCTGTCACGGTTTGCCGATTGGAGAATTTTGAGCAGGCCGCATGATACACTCGATACCATGCGTGTCAAGTCTTTTGGCGCACCCAATGATGGGTTCATAAGCTTGCGACACTCTTGGGCAAACAGTAACGCAAATTCTTACAGATGACCGTGCTTTCACCCTCATTCTTCCATTAACGGCTTTGCATGATCACACGGCTGGCTTGATATTCTGGTTCATACGAAACAGATTAGTAGAATCATATTTGTTCTTCAGCGCCACCAGTCGCTCGAACTTTTTGGGGCCATAGGCCGCTTTGACTCGATCCGCTCCCTCGTGAACCTCTTGTCCCAGGTAGTTGACATAGACACTGCCAGCGGTGAACGGTTGCATGGCCTCCCAAAACTCACGTGCCCACCGAATGCATTTCTCGGATTCCGTCGGATCAGTCCATACGGCTAGGCTCATGAAGCTGTACACCACATCGCGATGGTTGAAGGCCGTCGCATCACGATCCATACGGCTTACGGCCCCTCCCAATTGTTGCTCGATGAGCCCGTGGCTCATCGGCGAAGGGCGATCCGAACAGTAAGCAACCATGGTCTCAATGACGTCGTCGCTGACTTCCGGCAGAAAGCTCGATTTCCAGTAGCTATGGAGGCCAGATGGATAAAAGTCATCGATAATGGTCTGGAACTCGACATAGGCCATACGACCAATTTGCTCCATCAGTGGTGATCCCAACGCCTTGAGAGGCTGTAGCACACGCTCCCCCTCCTCAATCGGACCACTATAACAGACGACAGCGCCAATCACCGATGTGCCGTCAGGCATCGTTATGAGAACGACATCATAGACGAACTCCTCAGGTGCCGTCTTGGCAAAGTCACGGTAGAAATGTAGGACATCTTTCGCCTGCTCGAAAGGATACACCATCATCCCTGCCACCATCGGTCCGACGGGATGGAGCTGGTACTCGAAGGAAGTCACAATGCCAAAGTTGCCGCCGCCACCTCGAATACCCCAAAACAGGTCTGTGTTCTCCGTAACGCTGGCTGTTCGCAATTGCCCATCGGCCGTGATAATATCGACAGACAGAAGGTTATCGATCGTCAAACCATACTTGCGGGACAGCCACCCCCAGCCGCCACCCAAGGTGACCCCAGCAATACCAGTGGTGGAGACCTGGCCTCCAGGCGTCGCAAGACCAAACGCCTGGGTCTCGCGGTCAAACTCGCCCCAGGTGAGCCCAGGTTCAGCACGGACTGTACGATTTGTTGGCTCAACACGGATGCCCTTCATGCCGGATAGGTCAATCATCAGACCACCCTCGCACACCGCATTGCCGGCAATATTGTGTCCCCCGCCGTGCACCGACACCAAAAGATTATTGGTACGCGCTAAATTGACTGCGGTGATGACATCGGCGGCTCCAGTACAACGAATAATCAGGCCGGGTTTCCGGTCGATCATACCGTTCCAGACCTTACGGGCGTCATCATAGCCAGCGTCGACGCGACAGAGCAACTCACCACGCAAACTCGCTTTCAATGTCTCTACCGTGGCTTCCTCAAGCACGGTGTCTTCCCCTATTGTCGTGGCCACACGCAGATCAACCATGGCTCTCCTCCTCATAATAAAATGTGTCAAAGGTCGGCACGACACCTTACCGTTTCCGGTCGGTCTCGGTTGTCCAAGAGAAAAAGGCGCGGCAGACACTCCAGCCTGGGATTGTCCGATTACGCCTATTAGTTGTAGCTTGCTCGGTCAGCTCATCAGCATCGCCCAGGTATAGTACAGCAATCAATAACGATTCTTCTCCGGACAATCGAAAACACGTGACATGCTACGCCTATTTCTCTGTAAGAACCATTGGAAAAGGGGCTGTGACACTATGCCGCAAAGGTAACCAGAAATACCTCTCTTTCCAATTGTTCTCAAAAATCCCATCATTGAAAAATAAGGCATTGCCGTTTCGGCACTCTTCCGTCGCTGGGCACCATGATACCGTTCTCGGGACTTCATGCCCACTGTTGAAAAAGGAGGCGTGCGGAGGATGATGAGGTCTAAATCCCTTCACGACTACCTTTACTCAGGCGTTCATACGCATCGGTGATGGCTTGTAATTTCACCTGTGCTTTGCGTTGCAGGCGGGGACCATGGGCAAAGCGGTCCGGGTGCCATACCTGTACCAGGTCCCGGTACGCCTGCTGGGGATGCGGAAGGACCAAGGTCCAGCACGGCATAGTCTCGAGCCGACCCAGTCTTATTTGACCTGCGCGAATAGTTTATCTAAACGATCCTCGTTCACGACGAAGTTCTTGGCCAGTTCTGCGGCGGCTTGTTTGGCAGATGCGAGATTTCGTGCTTCCCCGACTTGAA
>JAPULM010000226.1 GCA_027294925.1 bacterium | reverse complement strand
ATTTGCGCAACCAGTTTTTCGGTCTAGATTAAGAGGTATTGTGCACCGAAAAAACAGCGCTGGCCATTGTTCGAAAAAACGGTCGTTTTTTCATACTGGGGTTCTTTGCATGACCCCTCGATGCGGTGCACTAAGCAGATTCAGTGACATCTCACCTTATGCGGAACGCCTTGCCTGAGCATTGAATTTATTGATGATACAAGCGAGTTGTAGGCACGGAGCGGTGGGCTCATAATATACACCTTTTGTAAGCCTCGAAAAACCGTGTCTGATTCTATGTTCCATTAGTCAATTCTCAGATAGTCTCGGAACTATAGAAATATTAGATAGTTACAAGACGGATGCGTAGGGTGTTAGGGGCTTGCCAACACACTGATGCACCATTTCGAGGGGTCATGCAAAGAAGGCCAAGTTGGACCAAAACCCAGACGATATTTTCCCGACTAAGGTGTAGACCGCTTGCGTTTCGCCAGTAGGAATACTGGGATTAAGGTAATCACCGATAACACACCGCCCATAATAAACAAATCCTGATAAGCGGCAAAGACAGCCTCCTCACTCATATACCGGACCAGTGCAGCGAGCGAGAGTGACGCACTAGTCGCATCGGCGCCAAACGGGGTCGCATGTCTTTGTAACCCACTCAAGGTGTCCGTCAAACTGTTCACGGCCCGCCCGGCATCTTCAGAAAGCCGCATTAAATGGATATGCCGTTGCCGTTCTAACAAAGTCGCACTCATTGCCACTCCAAATGCGGAGGAAACCCCTCTCATCAAGCTGAACAGCCCCGATCCCATCCGCACGGAGGACTCGGGCAATGCTTGTAAAGCGGCAAAATTTGTCGGTGAACTGGTTAGGCCGTAGGCAATGGGGAGAAACACCATCACCTGCACAATGACAAAAGCCGTGGTGCTCCAACGATTTATATTGGCATACCAAAAAAAGGTCCAAATAAACACGATCATGCCGATCATGATCGGCACTTTGGGACCAAAACGGTCGCTCAGCTTGCCGGCAAAATAAGACAGGACACCAAACGAAAAGCCACTAGGCGCCCTCATGTAGCCGGCGGGGATAGGGCTATATTTCAACGTTTTCTGGACAAGTACCGCCATTAAGAATCCAGACCCGCGAAATGCCATCGTGTTTAAAAAAGTAACGAGGCATCCCATCGTAAAGGGGAAGCTGGCGTAGAGGCGCAAATTAACCACCGGACTCTCAATTGATAATTCGATGATCACAAATAGAACAAAGGAAACAACGCTCAGAGTGCACAAGCTAATAATATAGGGTGAGTTCCATCCCTCCCGGCCTCCTTGGTTAAGAGCGAGAAAGAGGCTGACGAGGAACAGACTCATGGTGATGAGACCGGCGACATCAATCCGCTGCAAGCGGGTCTCGATAACATTGCGCATAGTGCTGAGGGTGAGGATAATGCAGGCGAGGCCAATCGGGATTTGCACGTAAAACGTCGCCCGCCAACTGACATGCTCAATCAGGTATCCCGCCACGATCGGACCGATCGTTGGCCCAAGCCCAAAAGCAGTCATAGTGAGCGCCAGCGCCAGACCCCGTCGATGGATGGGAAAGAGGCCATACAAAATGGCGATGAGGGTGGGCTGCATCAGACCGGCACCGATACCCTGCAACAGCTGAAACACGATCAACGATTCCAGGCTCCACGACAAGCCTGCGAGGGACGCGCCCACGAGGGAGATGCTAATACCGGTCAAGAACAGATTGCGATTGCCGAAAATGCCGCCGAGCCATCCCACTGTAGGCATGGCCACGGTCTGGGCGATATCAAACCCACTCGCAACCCATTGTATGGAGTCGACATCGACACTGAGGTCGACCATAATACGGGGGATAGAAATATTGAGGGTGGCGTTACTAAAGGCAAAGGCGACCATCCCCAACAGGACGCTAATCACCGCACCCCATCGTACCTGGTCATCGGCTGAGCTTGTCATGGATTGGGTAACTTATGGTTGCAAATACGTCTTTCAATTGTCGGCAAGCCAGGCTTCAATAGTCGATTGTCTCAGCCCTCGTCCAGACTCATTCGCTCCCTAAAGTAGCAGGAATCGGTTGATATCGCTACCAACCGATTCGCCGCCTGGCCCCAGATTGGTCCTCAGCGCCTTTATTGTTGATACTGCCAGTGAATTTCCGAAAAATTCCGCTCATCCTGAATCAGGACCTCCGGTAGTAAATGGCCGAAAATGAGCGGGAGGGACTGAAACACCAAACCCGATGCCCACGCAGGCCATTGATTTATCTTGTCTTATGGAACAGACGTACGCAAATAGAGCATCGAGATTTTGCATGGAGTTGACGAGAGAATTTACGATTTTCCCTGCCTACCCGCCGAGAATGTCCTACATTTCTGGTCAAGACAAATACCATAAATTCATTGTTTTATATGTAGTTGTCACGTTAAAGCGCGAAACCAATTCCCCCTGACCGCTCAAAATTGTCTATTTGCTACCGGAGGTCCCTTAACAAAATATCAAACACTTACGAGGATTTTTTTACACAAATTAACGTGTGGGCCTCGATCATGGGATCGACCACCCCCAATGGCTTATTTCATCAGGTAAAAAGCCAGGGAAGCGCCCAAGCACAAGGCCTTTGAGAATATAGGCCCTTATGCGAAATTGCCGAAAGTGGCCGACGCCGTGATTAAGGCCGGTTCTCCCATGTGAACAATTGGCTCCAAACAGCCCCAGTCTGAGGGCATTACGGTTACGATACCTACATGGCGCCGTTGCATAAGCGCTTCCTACTCACCTTAGCCAACAGGTTCAACCAGGGTTTGCCAGGCCCAAGGGCCAGCCCCTCCAACCTCTACCTGCAACCACACATCTTGGCTAACACCGGCATAGCCTCTTTCCGGCATGGGCTGGCCAATTTCATTATCTGGCGCGACCTGCAAGGTATAGACCCCAGGTACGAACGCCGTCTCCAGTTCTCCCCAGGAGCGATACAGGCCACCATGGGCGATGATGTGTTTGAGCATCCGGTAGTCCTGATCTTTATGCTGATGCGCGCGCACAATCCAGGGAATCTGCCAGTCAGGGCTTTCCCAAGCCCGCAGGACCTGCCGACAGAGCTCTTCGCCCCAGCGCCAGGCCGGGCCTCGTCGCTCCTCGTATTGAAACACCCCCTCGTCTGTATCTATGAGCACATACCCATACAGAAAACCCAGGGGTACGGGAGCTCTCGGGCTGACCTGGCGGCGGCCATCCTGTTCCCACTCAGCGGCAAAAGCCGGACTTTGGCCCCGCCACTGTGCGATGACCGACTGCGTATCCGCAGGTAAGGTGCTGAGGCAGGCCTGGCGTTGTAGAGCGGGCAGAGGCTCCCACACCGAGGCTTGCGCTCGACCGGTGAGACGTTGCAAGAGATTATGGGGTTGATAGCCTGCCTCCAAAAAGGCGTGGGTGCACACAATATAGCGATCTCCGGCATCTCCAGCACAGCCGATAAAGGCCGCTACTGGCAGAGCATTGTTGAAGGCATGGAACTGGCGCAACTCCGCCTGCGGTACCTCGGGAAACTTTGCCGCTAGCTCCTTTTGGAAGTATTGCTGGTTTATCTGCCACAGCCCATCATCGTGATTGCCGCGCAACAGAATCACCTGTTGGGGATTGCGCAGGGCGAACCAGAGCAGCGTCTGTATCACTTCTACCCCGGCAATCCCGTTGTTGACATAGTCTCCCATGCCCACAAAGATGACCTGCGGGTCCCGGATGAGGAAGGGATCCAGGGGATCAAGGATGCCTTGCCGGCTCAGCGTCGCCATCATGGCGAGCAGCGAACGGACGTCACCATGCCGGTCGCCAAAAAACAGCAGGCGGGTATGCTGTGGCACTTTTCGTCCTAGAATACCGAATGCAGAACCTGCAGAGAGGTCTTGTCCCATGCTCTGCGCTTGCAGCTGCGTAAACGTAGAGAGAGCGGCCTGCACCTGTGGCCACTGGGCAACCGCCCATTGAAAGGTCCGGCTTTGCCCTGCAATCGAAGAAAAATGCGGGATACCCGCATCGCATTGTTGTTTCCACTGCCAGAAATTCTGATGCCTACTCATCGTGTGACTGTGCTCCATCTGCCCGTGCCTGCACGGTAGCCATAATCGGCGGGATCGATGCGTGATTACCCAGCTTCATGAAGGATGAGTTTCTAACCACGAGGAGGAAATGTCAAGAGGCGGAGGCATCCAGCACATGGCTGGTCATCTCTTGCGCCGACAAAAATGATGCAACGACGCTTCCAGGTCTTTTCACGCAGTTTTCACGTCACAAACAAGGGGGCGCTCAGGTGTGGTATCATGTACGCTATGGGTCGCTTCGGTCTACTTAATGGAGAAGACGCGCACCAACAGAGGTCTGTTTATGGAATCAACCAGCAAGCATAGTATCTCTACGTAGGTCGGCATGAACGAATTAGACGCGGCATTCCACCAACGGCATAACATACGGCAGACACGGGGTTTTATCCTGTCGGGGATCACCGTCTCGCACGCCTTGTTCCACTCCTTTCGGCAAAGCTTAATGGTGTTGTTACCGGATGTACGCGACTCTATGGCGCTTTCCGATATACAAACCACCTCGATTACTGCGGTGCAGGAGGTGGTGGCCGGCTGCCTTGACTTACCGGCCGGGGTGGTGATGGATCTGCTCAAGCGCCACTGGGGCCTGGTGATGACCCTGTGTATTGCCGGCTTTGGTGTCGGCTGGCTCATCGTCGGTCTGTCGCCAGTGTATCCGCTGCTTTTATGTGGTATGGCGATCGTGGCGGCCGCCTCGTCACTCTGGCATTTGCCAGCCATGGCCGCGCTGTCCGATCGCTTTGCCGAGCGGCGCGGCTTTGCCTTGTCGGTGCATGGGATCGGCGGCAATGTCGGCGATATTCTCGGACCAGCACTCACCGGGCTATCCTTGACCGTACTCGCCTGGCGTAGCATTATTAGCATCTATGCCGTCATTCCGCTGTTCCTCACGTTCCTGGTGTTCTGGGCTTTTCGAGATATCGGCCGTTACAACGGCAGCCAGCAACAGACGTCGACGACACCAACACTGCCCGATCAGCTCGCCTACACGAAGCAGATGTTTAAGAATGGCCCCTTATGGGGCATCATCGTGGTGGCAGGACTACGCGGTATGGCATTCGCAGCGTTTACGGTGATTATCGCTCTGTACAGCAAAGATGTGCTTGATCTGAGCGGCCAAATGCGTGGGCTGTACTTCGGCCTACTGAGTCTGATGGGATTGGCCTCATCGCCGGTGTTAGGCCATCTTTCTGATCGTTTTGGTCGTAAAGCAGTCCTGGTGCCGAACCTCATCGCCTTGGGCATACTGACCATGCTGATGGCCTGGTACGGCCACCAAGGCGCCTTTGTGGTGCTTCTGGTCCTGATGGGTATCTTCCTCTACAGCGATCAGCCGATTCTCACGGCCGCAGCCCTCGACGTGGTGCTCGCTGTGTTGCCCTTGCATAAACCTGCTGCGGATGTCAAAGCATGAGTGGCAGAAGCCAGGTGTTACCGCAAGCTTTCTACAACCGTGATCCGATGACCGTAGCGCGGAAACTTTTTGGGCAACTGCTCTTTACGAGGACCATGGCGTTTTGCTGGCAGGGCGAATCGTCGAAACGGAAGCGTACCTGGCGACCGGTGATCCGGCGAGCCATGCATATCGCGGGCAAACACCACGCAATGCCGCCATGTTTGGCCCACCCAGGCATTCCTATGTGTACGCTATCCAGATTATCCGACAGATTCGGAGCGTGCCGCCGAGGTCCGGAGGGCAGTGGATAGTGAGCGTCCGCCGGTATACACGATGCCTCAGAAGGGAATGTTGATGACGCCTCGTACCTCATCTGCCTCTACGCCACGGCTGTTTTACGGCTGGATCATTTTGTTGGCCTGCTTCCTCGTCACCATGGTGGCCTCTGGTACCCGCATGGCCTTCGGCGTATTTATTACGCCACTAGCAGACGCCATGGGATGGTCGCATAGCGCCTTGTCCGGTTCTGTCGCAAATTTTGATGTGTAGACGATTTGAGG
>JAPULM010000225.1 GCA_027294925.1 bacterium | reverse complement strand
GAGCTGACATCAACATGTGGAATAACACCTCCAGTTGGAGGTGAGACGTGATCAGTATGCGGAACGGTCAGATGACGATTGCGGAGGTTTTTTCCAGCACCGGGTCGAGGATCGCACAGGCCTCCCAAACCAACCGGATTTCGTCATCGTTCAGGACACGATCACGCTGGTGTTCTTTACTCGGCGCTTTGACCTGATAACAGGGGTTGTATTCCAGCAGATCGCGACTGATTGCCCAGTTGAAGAGCTTACGCACCAGGGCAAGGACACGGTTGGCCTGGATGGGCGCACCACGCTCAACGATACCATCCAAAAGGGCAAGCACATCGCGACGGGCAATGTCACGAGCCTTTCGTTTTCCCCAGTGAGGGATGACTTCTTTTTGCAGAAGCCGTGCATCGTCACGCCAACTTTTCTTGTGGACCCTGGCGTACTTCTCGATATACTGCTCGGCCACCTCCGCCAGTGGCGGTGCCCCTCGGCTAGCCTGTTTGTGTACCGCAGGGTCCTCACCCTTTGCGACTGCATGGCGGGCATCAAGAGCCTGATTCCGGGCATCGGCAAGACTGATCGCAGGGTATGGACCGAGGGTCAGGCGCCGCAAGCGCCTACCGCTACGATACATAATGAACCACGTTTTATGGCCGCTGCTTGCTACACGTAGACCGATACCAGGTTGTTTGGTATCGAAGTAGTCAATCCGGCCAGTAGGAGGTGGCTTCACAGACGCCACCCAACGGGTGGTAAGTGTCACTTTGGGCATAGAACTGCCCCCAAACTTGGGTAACATATGGGTAACAAAAAGACAAAACAGCATGAAACACTATGAACGTTAGTGAATCACAAAAAGATATGTATGTCAAGGAGTTAGATGTTCATAAGGTTTCAGTAGAGTTCAGGATATTACATGATCCCGCGACTGGCAGTCACGAGGTCTGGGGTTCGATCCCCCACAGCTCCACTTTTAATTTCAGTAGGTTACAACGACATGCGCCCTTTAATTTTGTCCATTTGACAACAATTTGACAACAACCCAGCTTATTTCCTGCCGGTAAGTGCCGCATTGAGTCGAGCAGCAGCCTTTTTTTCCAACTCCAGACTGACGTGGCTATAGATGTCCAAGGTAATTGCTACGCGACTATGACCGAGCATCTCCTGAACGGTCTTAGGGGATTCGCCTAGTTCCATCATTAGGGTTGCGAATGTATGTCGGGCGTCGTGCGGACTAATCTTTGGTAAGCCAGCTTGCTTTATCAGTTTGTCGAAATACCTCGCGAAGTTTCGTGGGTCAATCGGCTTACCATCTGGCTGGCAGAACACGAGGCCATGATCTTCATAGGCTTGTCCTAACAGAAGTTTCTCCTGAGCTTGCTGCACCTTATACCGCTTCAAAGCAGTGATACACTGGTCGGGAATCGGTATAGTACGACGGGACTTCTGCGTCTTTGGTTCCTGAAAGATCAGCCTGCTCTTACCTATTTCATGATCCTTTGCTCGGACTAAAGTTTGTCGAACGCGCAGGATATCTTTCTCCAAATCGATGTCTCTCCATCGCAGTGCCAGTAGCTCACCACGCCTCAGCCCTGTCATAAAAGCTAACAGTATGACGGCAAACAAACGCTCATCTTTGATTGCAGGCAGCAGCTGTTCTGCGACCTGATCCATAGTGTAGGTGTGCATATCCTTACGCTCTTCAGGTGGACGCTCAGTGAGTTTACTGACATTCCTTGCCACGAGTTGATTCTTCTCAGCTTGAGTGAGAGCACCATGTAACACTGTGTGCAGGTAGCGCACCGTACGCGCCGACAAACCCAGCTTCTTTCGTTCGTTGTAGAACCGTTGGACATGCTCGGGCGGTAGATCCCGCAGTGCAATATGCCCCAGGGAAGGCTTGAGGTGATGCCGAACGAGCATCTCATAGCTATCAAAGGTGATGGGCCGTAAGCGCGGCTTTTTGTATTCCCAAAGCCACGTATCAAGCCACGTACCTACTGTCAGTTTATGCGGTGAGACGAATGTGCCTTGCTGTTTCTCCCGGAGCGCCTTGGCAAGCTTTTCTGCTGCCTCTTTCCTGGTCTTTCCGTAGAACCAGGCACGTTTGGGTTTGCCTGTCGTTGGATCACGGCCAATGGTGATCGAAGCCACCCATCGCCCATCACTTCGTTTGACAATTGTTCCTTCATTGTTCCCTCGTTTCTTGGCCACTATCTTTCTCCTTCACAAGCCCCGCCGCAATGGCCGTCTGTCGCACGTTGACAAACTCGCCATCAAAACAACGCTGCAAAACATCAGGATGGTCACGCTCAATCCTCGCCGACAGGTAGTGGCTGCGGCTCCCTGATTCAACCGGGTGCGTCTCATAGCTCAGCCCCGCCCGTCGAACAACGTCGGCGCCTTCGCCTTCAGAGTCACCTGGGTGACGTTCCAGCACAATTCAAGCTCACCTGAGGCCGGCGCTTAGATACGCCGAGAACGGCATCGGGCGATCAGGATGGCGCGCCTCAAAGGCGTCCCACTGGTCGATACTCAGCGGGATCGCCACCGGCAAGCCCCACGCATCAGCGCCGGCGAGGCGCGCGGCTCCGTCAATGTGGTAAACCGAACCGAAAAAACAAGGGCTAAACGGGTCCGGGATAAGCCCGTGCCACTGGACTTCGGGATAAAACTCCAGGCGCTCCAACAAGGCGTCGGCCAGCTCACGGGTGGCCTGCCAGGCGATGAACGATCTTCGCTGCACCACGGCGAAGCAGGGGCCGTCTGGGACGACCTTCAGCCCAGGGCGCACTGGCGGTGGCCCGGCGGGCAGGAGCCAGGGGCCGGCGTTGGCGATGTTGACCTCGGCGAGGAGGTCGTTGAGCGCCCGCTCGTTGTCGGTCAGCTCGGCTTCGGTCTTGCGCTTGCGAGCGTCTTTGCGTTGTACTGTCATGATAATCCTTAATGGTTCTTAATCTTTTTGATGTTATTCAATTGAATGATGTATGTATAGTACGTTATTAGTACTAAAAAGTCAAGTATAGCCTTGTTTGAATATGAAATAAGTGGTACATTATTTCTGTGCAACACATTACGCAGTTGACCACAGACGAAGGGAGGGGGCACGTGACTCTCGGTGAGCGCATCAAAGCCCGGCGGCAGAAGTTGGGCCATAGCCAATACACCCTGGCGGACGAGACCAATATACGACGGCCCACGATCGCGGAGCTGGAAACCAATCGGCGCGTGGCGGTTTCGTCAGACATCCTGAAGCGTTTGGCTGTGGCGCTTCAGTGCTCGACGGACTACCTGGTCGGGATGTATGAAGACGATGAGGGCGAAGAGGCAACACCCCGCAAGGCCCGTAGACGCCGTAGCAGGCGGGTCTAACAGGGGGGTTTTTGCCCAAACCCTCGAAGAGGTATATCCCAGAGTTCATTACCTTAGAGGATGAGGGGATGCAGTTTCATCATGGCACCTGATGCGGTGAAAGGAGATTAATCATGACGCAGCAAGAGCCTAACCCTATAGAGATTTACGAAAGTGCGGTCCAATACCTGCGTCCCATTCTTGCTGGAGTAAAGCCGGGCCAGCTTGGCGCCCCCACACCATGCACGGAGTGGAACGTGCAGCAGTTGATCATTTACACCATCAAAGTGCCCCAGCGGTTCCATAGCATTATCACGGGTGGCGCCCCGGTAAATATTATGTCTGTTGGGGGTGCCTTGCCGCCCGAGGGTGCCCTCGCCGCATATGAAGCCGGCTTCGATCAGCTCCTGGGGGTGATAAAAGCACCTGGTGCTTTGGAGCGCGTGGTCGCACACCCCCGGTTCGGCGACACGCCTGTAGGCAAGCTTATCATGCTTCCGTTTACTGACGCCTTGATTCACAAGTGGGACTTAGCCAAGGCGACCGACCAGGACACCTCTCTAGACAGTTCTCTGGCGGAGGTGTGCTACAACTACTTGATGCCAGTCATCGAGGATCGCCGAAAGCCGGAGTTGTTTGGCTCTGACGTGACGGTACCCGTCAGCGGCAGCATTCAGGACAAGCTTCTGGGTCTGACTGGTCGGCAACAGTAAATACCCATAGAACGTTCCGCCACAAATCTTGTGGACATTCTGGTTCCGGCACTACACGCCATGATGGAACTGCATGGGATGCTCCGTCCTGTCCACCTCCAGGCTGATCTATCACTGGCTAGCCTGTCCTGCCTATGATAAGGTGGCACCGCTGAGCTGGTTTGGTTCCCGAGCCGTGAGGCCCCGAGGTGGCAAAGTATCGGGCAGCAAGGAGTTATCGGTAGTGAGAGGGGGTGCGCGATGGACTTTTATGAGGTGCTTGACCAGGTCGTCGACCTCCTTTGGCATCGAGGCCGGGTGACCTACAACGCCCTAAAGCTCCAGTTTGAGTTAGACGACGACCAGCTTACGGTCCTTAAGGACGAACTCCTCTATGCCCACTCAGAGGTTGTCGATGATGAAGGCCGAGGCTTGGTCTGGACTGGAGACGTAGCGCAAGAGGCAGCACCAACCACCATCCAACCAGAGCAGCCTAGCGCAGACCAAGAGCGCGACCCTGAGTCATACACGCCCCAATACCTGGCCGAGAAAATTCTCACCTCCCGCAG
>JAPULM010000224.1 GCA_027294925.1 bacterium | reverse complement strand
CACCTGGTCATAGGCGGCGGTCAATTGGCGCGTGATGTTCATCGCCTTGCCGGCCACTACCCCGTTTGCCTTGGCAGCGAGGATGTCGTGCTCCCGGTCGCCGAGCCACTGCTATCTGTCTCGCCACTGGCCGATGGCGTCAATGACATACGGATAGAGCGTCTCCACCACGATGCCATAGCCGTCGGCGGTTGGATGGATGCCGTCGGTCTGGTTTAGCGCCGGCTCGGCGGCGACCCCGGCGAGGAAAAAGGGCACTAGGGTAACGCCGTGCTGCCGGGCCACGGCCGGATACATATTGGCGAACGCCATGGTATAGGTTTCTCCCAGATTCTGCCCCATCTGCATGCCGGCAAGGATGACGGTGAGGTGGTGCGCCTTAAGCGCAGCAACGATCGCCGTGAGGTTTTGCTGCGTCAGCACCGGATCGATGCCGCGTAACCCATCATTGGCCCCGGTCTCTAGGATGACAATGTCGGGTTTGAGCTTCAACATCCAGGTGAGCCGCGCCAGGGCGCCGCTGCTGGTCTCGCCGCTGATACCGGCGTTGACAACCTTAAACAGATAGCCATGCTGGTGCAACTTCTTCTCCAACTGGGCCGGATAGGCTTGCGTTTCGGCAACGCCATGACCTGCAGTCAAGCTATTGCCCATGGCCACGATGGTGCCCTCATAGGGCGGCTGTTCTGGCGCTGGCGGCGGGGTTTCCTGTTGCCCACAGCCCATCAGGCCCGGCAATAGCAGCAGCATGATGAGGCAGAAAGACGTCACCAGGCCACGCCCTATGGGATAGGAACCGCCATGCCGTGCAAGCCTTAAGACGTGCCACATGCCTCAGCCCTCCGCAACTTCGCGTAAGAAGGTGGCCGGCCTTTGACGCAGAATGGGCCGGCACGCTAGGCCGCCAACGGCGGTGACCAACAGCATGGTGCTCAGAATCATCAGCAGGCTGCGACCGACGAACGGCCGATAGGCAATCTCCAGTACGGTCATACTGACGATCCAGGTGGCGATTTGCGACAAGGTGAGAGCCAGGACAGCGCTGATCAGGCCGAGCAGGAGATGTTCAAGCGTCAGCACTTCGATGATGAACCGTCCCCGGGCACCGAGAATCTTAGCGTACACGGTTTCCCTGATCCGGGCCAGGCGTGTGGCCAACACCGCGTTGATGATCAACAGAATTCCCGCCGCAATGCTAAATCCGGCAAAGAAGCGCAGAACGGTGGATAGCTTGTGGATCACCTGGGAAAAGGCCGACAGGACGGCGCTGACATCGATCACACTGACATTGGGAAAGGCGGTGACCATCCGATGTTGCAGGTCGGAGACCTGCTCCGGTGGGCTGCGTACGGCCGTAAACAAGGTCTGGGGTGCATCTCGTAAGACGTCTGGCGGAAACACGAAATAAAAGAACGGCCGGACGGATTGCTGGGTGCGCGTGCGGATGCTGGCGATGCGTGCCTCCAGCGGGATACCTTGAATGTTAAACATTAATCTGTCGCCGACCTGCATCGGCTTCATCTTGAGCACTGTATCCAGGACCGATACTTGCACCCCCTGCCAGTCATCCCGAAACAGTCCCGTACCGCTGGTGAGTGCCTCATCTTCCAGCAGGTGGGCGCGATACGTCAGGTGGAATTGCCGGGCTAGATTGTCGCCGCGCCGCTGCCGTGCTCCCTGTCTGTCGAAGACTTGCCCGTTAATCGCCACGAGCCTGGCATTAACCACTGGATAGTACGTTGCCGGCAACCCCAACGTGCGGGCAAACGCGTCAAGTTGTGAGGCCTGAATATCCACAAAGAAGACATTCGGCGAATCGTCCGTAAAAGAGCCCACGAAGGAGGCGTCGAGGTTCTGCTCGATGAGAGAGATGGCGAAAATAATCGTCAGGGAGGCGGTCAGGGTCATGATGATGGACGCCGTGGTATTTCCCGGCCGGAACAAACCTCGCAGCGCCTGACGAAGCGCTAACGACGGCATCCGGACGGTTTTCACAACCCGCAACATCCCTTGCGTGGCGGCGGCTATGACCAACATAAACCCAGTGAGCCCTAGCACCACCAGAAGGCCCATGTCGATCTCTCTGACACGCCATAAGATCATCATCACAAAAAAACCAAGGATCATCAAATGTGCCCAATGATAGGGCAACCTGCCGACCTGTCCGATGTCGTCTTTTCTGAAGATGACCGTGGGCTTGAGGGCTTGCATGCGGCACAAGGGTAAGTAGGCGAACAAGGCCACCACACCGCTGCCAAGCACCAAGCCTTCCAAGATCGCCCCCCATGAGGTCCGCAGGATGACGGTAGCGGGTAACAGACCGGTGAACAGCACGGGTAAGAGATACTGGCACAGGACACCGAGGGTCAGCCCGAGGAAGGTGGCAAACAGCCCCAGCACGGCCACCAGGCAGAGATAGTGTTGAATGATAAACCGGCTCGTGGCGCCAACTGCCTTGATGATGGCGATGGTCTCCAGATTGTCTTGCAACAACGCGGTGAGCGCACTGTGGATGCCGATGCCGGCAAGTAGCAGCGTAAAGATGCCAATCAGATTCAGAACAAACAGGAAGTTATCAAAGAATCGTTTGACGCCGGATTCAGCCGTCCGGAAGGTCTCGACCCGTTCATGGATCGAGGCGACGCCACCAAGCCGCGCTGCCAGCCGGTTCACCTGCTGTGGGTCATGCACCTTGAGTAACTGATTATAGGCCACCCGGCTGCCCGTTTTCACCAGATGCAGGGATTCGAGATCCGCGGCTGCAATGAAGATGCGCGGTCCCAGCGAGAAAAAGCGAACCGCCTGGTCAGGCTCGTGGACCAGGGTATCGCGGATGGTCAGCTGGGTCTTGCCGACATGCAAACGGTCGCCCACCCGCAGACCGAGTCGGTCAAGGAGGGCGGGTTCGACAATCACCGCCCCGGGACGCAACACCTCCGCAAAGGCTCGCTTTGAGCCGAGTTCGACACGGCCATAAAACGGATAGCCCGCCTCGACTACCTTGAGGTGGGCAAGTAAGGACGTATCTTTCTGCGTGCTGCGTAGCACCGAATAAAATTCATACACCTTGGCGCCAGTGACCAGGCCCTGCTGTAGCAACTCCGTCACGGCTGCAGCCATAGGAGGCGACAGGGTCTGGTGTGAGTGGATGATGATGTCACCGGCGTGCAAGGCTCTGGCGTCCCGGAGCAACGAGGTGTGCACACTCCGACTAAAGCCGCCCAAGGCGACCAACGTGACCATGGAGAGCACCACACAGAGCACGAAGACGGTGGCGTGTTGTTTCGAGCGGCTCAATTGCCGGCGGATGAACTGCTTATGCAACATGCGTCGTGTCCCCGGTGATGCGGCCGTCCTCCAGCCGGATGATGCGATCCGCGGTGCGGGCAATGTCGAGACTATGGGTCACCAGGATCATCGTGGTCTGCGACTCTCGGTGGATATCCAACAGCAAGTCGAGAATCGCTCGGTTGTTGGCGGCGTCCAGATTGCCGGTGGGCTCGTCCGCAAAGATGATGCGTGGCTGGTTGATCAGGGCTCGGCAGATGGCACAGCGCTGCTTTTCACCCCCAGACAGCTGGTGCGGAAAATTTTCTTGTCGGTCTTCCAGGCCGACGCGCTTCAGCAAGGTTTGAGCTTTGCTGCGGGCCTGGCGATCGCCTTTTAGTTCAGCCGGAAACATGACGTTTTCTAAGGCCGTCAAGGAAGGCACCAGATGGAAAGATTGGAACACAAACCCGATCGTGGCATTGCGCAGTGGCGCCAGCTCATCTTCGCTCAAATGGGTAATGTCGCGACCGCCGAGGAGGATGCTGCCGGAGGTGGGCTGATCAAGTCCGGACAGGAGGCTAAGCAGGGTGGACTTGCCGCTGCCGCTGCTGCCCTGTATGACGATGAATTCGCCTTCGGAGGCAGAGAACGAGACGTGTTTCAAAACGTCAATTTGTTGCTCGCCGACGGTATAGGTTTTCGTCACCTCTCTGGCTTCCAGGATGTTCACAAAGCCCCCTCGACCCGATAAAGGTTAGGCATGCAGATGATCATGTTCAATGTAACGATGGAACGCCGTGAATGCAAGCGGGTTGGCATCCTGTGGGGACAGGGGTAGAGTCAGCTGCTTAGGTGTCCTATGGGGGAGATGTCGGAAAAAAGACCATAGCATACCCTGGGAAATGCCGTTGGAACTTCTATCCTTCAGCGTGGCTCCCCCGGGGCTGGACGTACGCCGTAGGATGGGGTAAGGTAGGGTCATCAGGGGCAACGCGGGCGGAGGGCCTCGGGAAGGGTGGGTTCGAGAATGCTGGGGGTAAAAGTGGCGCGCATACCGCTTGCGGTGACGCTATTCGTCGCGTTCTGTTACCTTGCGACCGCATCCTGTACCGCTCAGCAATTGGATGCAGCGGCTGTTGCTAGGGGTAGGGCCGAGAACGGCGTAGTGCATGCGGCCAATGAGGTTTTGGACGCGCTGCAGACAAGAGACGGGAACCGGCTGGCGTCTCTGGTACATCCCGAGAAGGGAGTCCGGTTCTCGCCCAGCGCATATGTCGACATCGAGACCGATCGCGTTCTTTCGCCGGACCAGGTCAAACGCTTCTGGACCGATCACAGCACCTATGTGTGGGGTTATGCTGATGGGACCGGGGACCCGATCAACTTGACCCCGGAACAGTACTTGCGCGAATACGTCCTGAGCCGGGACTTTCGCCAACCGTCGTCCATCAACGTCAACGACGATCGGGCGTCCGGAAATACGAATAACAATGCGGCTACGATCTATCCCGTTGGGACCAGGGTTGAATACTACATCCAACCCTCTGTCCGCGATTCCGTGGAGCAGCACAATTGGGCCGCGCTAAGGCTGGTGTTCGAGCGGATCGGCGGTTCCTGGTTTCTTGTTGGGGTGATCCATGACCAGTG
>JAPULM010000223.1 GCA_027294925.1 bacterium | reverse complement strand
AAGGGTTGGACCGATGGTTTGCCGGTTGTGCCGCCGACTGAAGGCAGTATCCGCGCCATGCTGGATGCGGCAGGCCTTGAGCCAGGGGAAGAAATCACCTTTATTGAAAATCGTCAGGTTTCGGTAACAGCGGAAAAAGTGGCGGTTAACGCCGTCATGGCAGGCTGTAAGCCGGAATACATGCCAGTGGTGGTGGCGACCGTCGAAGCGCTTGGCGATCCCATTTACAACTATCACGGACCGTCGACCAGCACTGGAGGCTCAGCGGTGTTTATGTTGGTCAATGGGCCGATTGCGCGTGAGCTGGGGATGAATGATGGGGACAATTTGTTTGGCCCCGGCTGGCGCCCTAATGCGACCATTGGTCGGGCAGTGCGTCTGGTGATGCGCAATGTCATTGGCACGATACCTGGGCGGCTGGACCGCAGCACCCTGGGGCATGGCGGAAAATATTCCTTCTGCATTGCTGAGAATGAGGCCGAAAGTCCCTGGCCGGCGGTCCACGTTGAGCGTGGATTTCGACCCGAACAGAGCGCCGTGACGATTTTAGCGGCTCTGGCACCGCATCAGTTCTATAATCAATTGAGTAACACGGCTGAAGGGATCCTGACTACGGCATGTGCTCATATGCACATTGCTGCCGGTACTGGGCGGCAACCGCAATATGTATTGGTAATCGCTGGCGAGCATATGAAGGTGATTGCCGATGATGGGTGGTCAAAGGATGACATTCGCCAATTTTGCTTCGAACAGTCTCAGGTTTCGTTAGCCGAATTGAAACGGATCAATCTTGTAGCTGGGGCGGTTGAAGTGGAGGATGAGACGACCCTACGGCCGTTGCTGCGAGAACCGGAAGATTTGATTGTGGTGGCGGCTGGAAGTCGAGCCGGCGCGTTTTCGGCACACATTCCGGGCTGGGGTAGTCGTACCACATCCCGTAGCGTGAGTAAGGAAATCCGTCGTCCATAGGGGGCGACGGCTATGTGAAGAAGGAGGATGTGATGAGTCAATTGCAAATTTTCGATCCCACCACGGAGGCAAAAGAGAAGGCTATCGCTTTTGTGCCGAGGCCCGATTCGCTGCGCAATCTCCGCCTTGGACTGGTTGAGAACACCAAGTTTAACTCGGATAAACTGCTGCTGAGAATTGCGGCGATTTTGGAGCAGGAATATGGCACTAGCAGCCATATCATACGCAGTAAACACAACTCGGGGGTACCGGCGCACGAGGAGATCGTGAACGAGTTTAAGGCCAACTGTGATGTGGTGGTTGCCGGTGTCGGTGATTGAGGCTCGTGCAGCTCGGGCAGTGTGCTCGACGGTATTTTGTTTGAAAAGCACGGCGTTCCCACCGCATCTATCGTTACGGATGTGTTTGAAGAGACAGGGCGAGCCATGGCGGTCGCCTGGGGCGTTCCGAACTATAAATTCCTCAGCATGCCACATCCCATTGCCAATCTGACTGAGGAAGGGCTCGATCAGCGGGCGCGTGATATAGTGCCACAAATTGTGCAGCTTTTGTTAGAGGGACAGGCATAATTCATCCGCTGTCGGTATGCCTACGGCGCTCTCCTGCGCTGGTGATGCGGACATAAATTCTCCCTCTCCCTGGCCAGGGAGAGGGGCGTTGTCATATGGGAAGAATAAAGTCGCGCATGGATTGTATCTTTTGTCGCATCGTGGAAAAAAGCCAACCGGCCGACATCGTGTATGAAGATGACGAACTCATCGTCTTCAAGGACCTTCATCCTAAAGGGAAGATACACGTGTTGTTGGTAACGAAAGAGCATATTGCAACGGTGAACGATTTGGAAGAGCGCCACATGGCGCTCATGGGCAGGTTATGGCTAAGGGTCAAACAGCTTGCCGCTGATTGGTCGATTGTCGAGCCAGGCTATCGCTTGACGGTCAATGTCGGACGCGGTGGTGGTCAGGTGGTCGATCACATCCATATGCATCTGGTGAGTGGCCGAAAGTAAGGCTTTAGGCTAAGGAGGCGATATACCTATAGCCTTCAGATAGATGATCTTACATGACGTAGCCCGATTCGTTGTGCTGACTTAGGTCGAGGCCCATCTGTTCGTCTTCGTCGGATACCCTCAAGCCAATTGTCACATCCAAAATCTTCAGAATAATCCAGGTGATGACGCCTGCGTAGACAATTGTGCCGGCGACAGCAACAATCTGTGGCCAAAGTTGCGCGGCATTGCCAAAAAACAATCCATTGGCGCCGCTGGCATTGATTGCCTTATTGGCAAACAGGCCGGTGGCGATGGCGCCCCAACTACCACCTACACCGTGCACACCCACAACATCGAGGGAATCATCGTAGCCGAAACGATTTTTGGCGACAACGGCAAGGTAGCAGACGATGCCGGCGACACCGCCGATGATGATGGCTGAAAGCGGACCCACAAAACCGGCGCCTGGGGTGATACCCACTAAACCGGCCACCGCTCCGGTTGCGGCGCCGAGCATGGTTGGTTTGCCGCTATGTTTCCATTCACAGAACATCCAGCTTAGGGCTGCCGCGGAGGCTGCCGTGTTGGTGGTGACAAACGCATTCGCTGCAATGCCGTCTGCCGCCAAAGCGCTACCAGCGTTGAAGCCAAACCACCCGACCCATAAGAGGGCAGCACCGGTTACCGCAAAGGGCAAATTATGCGGCACCATGGACCCAGAAGGGAAGCCACGACGTTTGCCCAGTACGATGGCGCACACCAGGG
>JAPULM010000222.1 GCA_027294925.1 bacterium | reverse complement strand
CTGGGACAGCGTGCACTTGCAGAAACGGTTCATCCATGAGCACCCCGTAGGGCAACGTGGCTATGCTTGAAACCGGTAGTATTGTCATGTAAGAGCAGGCGCAAGAGCTGCTCGAGGATGAGGGGGTCAAGAAGGCTTACCTTGGCGTCTGATCGGAACGAAAATGCGGCATGATTTCACTGGCGACCTGATAAGACATTGATGGCGGCCCGTTCTTTGGCTAACATGACCGGGTTGCGTAAGGCCGGGATGAGAATATTGGTACTCAGGGTGACTTGACGTGACAGCCGCCATATGGGAGAGGCAAAGCAAATGGCGACAGCCAGGCTGAACCGTATAGTCCCGGGGTGGTTGGGAGATGCTCGCAGACCCACAGCGCATCAAAGTCCAGCGCTCGGCGCGCTGCGCGAATTGTTTGATTTTGGCCGCCGTGTCCTAGTCGAGATTGGGCCGGGAAAACGTCGGGACCATCATACCGAATTGCATGCGATACCTTTCTCGTCTATGACATCCGTTGGACTTGGCGGGTTAAGGATTGAAGCAGACCGAGGACTGATAGCTATACTCGCCGCGCACAGTCACCCTGTCATAGTGCTTGAGCGGCCGGGCAAATGAGTCATGCCCCAGGGAAACAATCTTGGAGGAAAGTCAATGGAGTTTCTGCTAGTTATCGCTTTTCTGCTGACCTGGGTGGTCCTACAAGTGTGGGTCTTGCCACGCCTGGGCGTGCCGACGTGACTGAGCAAGATTTGCCGGGTCAGTTCGACCCACGATCAGAAGGCAGATGGTGAGGACGGGGAACAAGACCCCGCCCCGACCGTTGGCGCATCCACACCTGCGTCTTGAACTGCTCATGCCTTCACTTTGAAGCTGGGACGTCGTGAGCGTCGCCGCCGGCGGTTGTTATCGCGATTGGCCCCGTCGGTTTCTTGTTGATGACTTCTAACGCCTCGCTGCGATCCGGCTCGTGGCGGTCGATTTTGGTTGTCCTCGGCAGAATCCATCCCGCTTGGTCTAGATCGATCTGTTGTCAACGGAATGGTTTTGCTCATGTCGACGGTGCGACGCGGGATCGCCATGCCGAACCTGCGTTCAAGGGCGCGAACAAGTTCGTGGTCATCGGGTGTCACGAATGTATAGGCTTTTCCCTCTCGCTCGGCTCGACCGGTACGTCCGATGCGGTGTGTGTACGCGTCCGGTGTATTGGGCATATCGAAATTGACCACGTGCGATACCTGTGCCACATCAATGCCGCGAGCGGCGATATCGGTTGCCACCAGAATATCGAAGTGCTTCTTACGAAATCCATTCATGGCGCGATCGCGCTGATTTTGGGACATATTGCCTTGTAGGGCTACGGCACGGCGGCCTGACCGACTGAGCTGCTGAGCTAGGCGTTTGGCACGGTGTTTGGTACGAGTGAAGACAATGGCGGAGACGAATTCATCTTCTGCAAAGACGTGTTCAAGTAAGCCGAGTTTTTGATTGCTCTCGATGGGATACAGAGCATGTTCGATGGTGGACGCAGGCCTGCAGTGAATCAGGTCGACGACGTGCGGGTTATGCAAGAGCTGGCTGGCGAGTCTGCGAATCTCCTGCGGCATGGTGGCTGCGAACAGAAGGTTCTGGCGGTCTTTCGGTAACAGCGCAAGAATACGTCGAACATCCGGCAGAAATCCCATGTCGAACATATGGTCCGCTTCGTCTAAGACCAGGGTCTCGATCCGTTTTAAGGTCACGGCGCCTTGTTGGAACAGGTCCAGGAGTCGGCCGGGACAGGCGACGATGATCTCTGCTTTGGCTTTCAGTTCGGCCTTTTGGGGGTGGTCCGAGACGCCGCCAAAAATGGTCACGGTCTTCAGGTGGGTAAACTTGGCGAGGGTCCGAATATCGTCGCTGATCTGGCTTGCCAGTTCACGTGTCGGCGCGACAATTAACACCCGCGGTCCGGGTTTGCGGGTTGCACGTAAGCGCTCGAGTACCGGTAAGGCAAAGGCGGCTGTCTTGCCCGTTCCCGTTTGGGCAAGGCCAAGGATATCACGACCCTTAAGAGCCGCGGGGATGGTTTGTACCTGAATGGGGCGTGGGTTAACAAAACCAGCTGCGATAATCCCGCGCTGGAGGACGGCGCCTAGATCAAAGTCGGCAAATCTAGTGACAGGTTCGGGGTGCGAAGTCGATATCATTATGTAATTTACTTTCTGGCAAGCTGAAGTCGCATGCATGGGCACACAGCGAGGTCGCCAATTCCTACCCATACAATAGCAATAGGCAAGGTGGAGTCGTGGGTGGCGCGATCTTGGCAGGAGATCCTATCGTGCGCTATAGGCTGAGAAATATCAGCCATTCGAATAACCAAAGTCATGGTAACAGGTTTTGCTACTTCCTGCCGCAACACTTTTGTATCTACCGCCGACATCATCTCCGCGGCTATCTCACTGCCGCGATTACCCAAGGCCTGTACCGACGCAACATCGACGTTCTCACAAGCCAAAATGATGGCACTTGAGAAACTGATGACGAAGCCTTGCTAAAGCGCGCAACAGACTTCGGACGGCTCTTCCTTTCTCAGGATCAAGATTTGCTTCGGGTTGCAAGGCAGTGGCAACATGACGGTAGGCCATTGGCCAGGACTTGTGCTTACCCACCAGCAGGGAATAAGTATTGGGCAATGTCGAAGACCTTGAGTTGTTGACCTTGAGTTGTTGACCTTGTGTTGTACGGAGCATGAAGTTGCCAACCGGGTAATTTTCCTACCTCTGCCGTAATTACAAAAACGTGACGGGAAGATAGGGTCTACTATTGGAGCGTATTTCACTTTGATGCAGCATATGTGGGGGGAGCATGCGATGAACGGGGCCGAAGTTAATTTGCTAACGCCAATGATTCACCACATAAAGATGGTTCACCAAGGGCAAGATATCCGTCAGGCTGCCGAGAGGGTGCCCCTCCCTGTCTAGAAGCTCAACCCGGTCATCCTCGGACAGGATGCCGGCCTGCCCCATCTGGTCGTACTCGTGCACTGTGAATAAACGTCTAGCGAGCTGCACGCTCATCTTACACCTCCCTGTCTTGCCGCTTTCCTCCAACCGACGTGACTGTATCCATATGACACATATTCTATACCCCTTTGCCCCACTTCTCCCCGGGCCAGGTAAAGTCCGCATGCTTGCGGTTTATTAGCAATTGTATTATAGCAGCTATAGATAAAGTGTTCCGTGAACCTATTTGGACACAATTTTCCCCCTCTCTCTAAGCGCGGATAGGGCGAAAAGGCAACATAGGGTGGATGATGAGCGTGTTTTCTCACCAACG
>JAPULM010000221.1 GCA_027294925.1 bacterium | reverse complement strand
GAAGATACTCAGAAATTAGCCCCTTTTTTTGTCCCGTAATCTTAACGGACGTCGCCATCAAGATAACTGGAGTTGACCCAAACGGGTCATGCAGAATTTGTCATTTGTGATTATACCATTGAGACCTTTTTTTCAGATCAGAAAAGCCGAGGTTTCCATATTCACAAGTCTCATCTCTCAGACCCCCAGCGTCTGTCGCGGTTACTCATAGCAGCATGTTTAGCCTACATATGGATTGTATATTTAGGTTCACGCTGTAAAAAGGATGGATGGCAAGGTGTCATCCATCGTAGAAAACGATGTGATTTAAGTCTATTTCAGTTAGGTCTGAGGCTTCTTGAGCATTGTGGCTGAATACGTCACGATCTATCATCGTCTCCTCCGAGAATGAAACAGGCTTCATATTTGGGCGATGCCTATAGCTGACGGGAATTTGTCTCGTCTATTCAACGCCTCGAAGGGGGCGATCCTTCCATATGAAACGCTAGGGAGGATTCTAAGTGTTTCTTATAAGTCTTTCTATTTATGATGGATAGCTCTGATCTGTGTTGGTTGCACTGAAAAGGAATGAGCCTCCATAGAACGAATTTTCCTTCCGACGGTTTTCCCGCCTCTACAATACGGACGATCTGAAGGACAAAAGGGGCCGGCGTGGCGAACCGGCTCCTCGGTGGCTGGTATTCATATTGGCATTTTGACATCGACCGTACATCAACCGGGGCATGATTTAGCAGTATCCGATCGGATAATCGATTGCATGGCGACAGCGTAAGGCCTTTAAAATCAGATGCCATCGTACTTCATGGCACGGGGCGTGACGTTGCACCCAGGATTGTACCTCATGTGTCGCAGCTGTCCTTTGGTTTAAGGACACGCATCTGATAGCGCGATATGACATCGTCTATTTGCCAACCCTGCCCATGCCTCGAGATGCCAAGCCAATAACGCCAATGCAGCTTTTTGACCGGTTCCGCCACGGCAGCTTGAATTCTATACCCCAGGTGTAGACGAGGCGTGGCCAAGCGTGTATGATAGGCCTTCCGAATTAAAAAAGGACATGACTCCAGGTTCATAGATCGCCACGTTCTATGTGGATGGCTGAATGATTATAAAATGGATATCGAGGTGTTGCATGCCGCTTCAACTACGCATCGGTTTAATCTTGCTGGCGCTCACAACGTTCCTAAGCACCTTAGGCTATGACCCTTTCGCTTCGTTTATAGCGGGGGGAGGACAATATACACTGCCAAGTATTGTCGGGTGTATATTGTTGTTTATGGTGGGGCGCCGTTCCCAGCATCTTGAACAACAACTCGCCACTGCTGCGACACATCTGCATACTGCAGAAGCACAAAGGCAAACGCTTTGTAGCCGCCTTGATGCCCTGTCGTCAGAGACGGTACAGCTGTTAGAACAGCTTGCAAGCTTGCGGCTTACAGTGGCTCAGCAAGAAGTTCTTGCTCCGGCCCGGCTGTTGTTGGCCCAGGGTGATCATACAGAAGCCGTCAAATTGCTACAGGCGGCGGTTGAAGCCCATCCTGACAGTGTTGAGATAAACTGGTTATTGGGCGAATCGATGTGTCAGAATAAGCACTATGCAGATGCCCTGCCCCATCTGCTGGCCGGCTTGCCGGCTGGAGATGTACGACGGCTTAGCTTCGTTGCACAGTGCGAACAAACCCTCGGTCTTTATAGCGAGGCAGAGGCGCATCTCAATCAGCTGATAAGCGCCCAAGGAGGGGAGCCCAAACAGGAAGACCTGTTGACACTAGGTGCGGTACAAAGGCAACTGGATCCGCAACGAGCCAAGGAGACGTTGGCACAGGTGTTGGCACTCAATCCCTATAATAGTGTCGCTCGCTATCAGCTCATTGAGCTTGAAACCGAGTCTGGCGCATATGAGTCAGCGATCGATTTGGCAACGGAGGGGCTGGAGCGTAATACGGCCGATGTGGGTTGTTTCGTTAGTCGGGCTGAAGCGTATTTTCGGCGTGGACGCCGCGAAGACGAAAAGCGTATTCTCGATGATCTGGCAACCGCCCAGGCTCGTAACCGCAAGGACTACAATATTTATCGCCTGCGAGGCGCGCTACAACAGCGGCGTGCGGGCCACCAGCGACATCCGTCTGAACGCCAACAAAAATTGCATCAAGCGCTTGTCGCGTACGAGGATGGCTTGACCAATGTGCCGCCTAAATTCCATGCCCATTTGCTCGCTGCTGCGAGTCGTGTTCTATTACAACTGAGGCGTTTTGATGAGGCTGCAAAATGTGCTCAACGGGCTGTCAACCACTATCCTGGTCATGTGAGTAACCATCTTGCACTGGCATTCTCCCGGCTAGCGACCCGACAATGGCAAGCTGCTGCCGAAGCAGCTGAGCGCGGCCTACAGTGGGCAGGCTGGGGCGGTCGGGTGTGGCTGACCGCAATTGGCATCTTTGCCAATGCTTGCGGGGGGATGAAGACGGCTGCGCTACGGCCAAAATGTGCTGCGTTAGTGGCTGATCTTAAAGCTGATGACAGACAGTTTGCCTTGAGTGAGAGCTGGGACATCGTGCGCGGCGTGCTAGGCGAAGCCGTGCAGGGCCGCCCTGGTCCTGAGGCGGCCTTGGTGACGGATACCATCGCGCTTCTGGGGAAAAGTATGACACTCGGTCAGTACGTAAGCCGCTGGGTAGATGTGAAGGAAATCAACACAGAACGCGATGGTGTCGCGGCGCGGGCGGCAAGGGCATAAGAGACAGTTTGGAGTCTAAGGTGACAAATGAGCCTTATACAATTGGTATGATGCTGCCCGCTCATGCGCTAAAAGCGCATAACGATGGGGCGGATAGCGCTAATAAGATTCACGACGATCGTGTTGCCGCACAATACGGTTTTCGTGCTGGATTGGTGCCGGGTGTCACCGTCTATGCCTATATGACCTATCCTCTGATGCAGCAGTTAGGGGAGACGTGGCTGGCCCAGGGACGGGCGCAAGTCAAACTCGTTAAGCCCTGTTATGACGGTGACCAGGTGACGGTTGTGGCGACGGTGTCGGGCACCACTGAGGATACGGTCAGTTTTGATGTCCGTAGCACCAATGCGCAAGGCATTGATTGCGGCGTGGGGACTGCTACCTTGCTGACCCATACTAGGACAGCGCCTGGGCTTGATGAGGTCGCGGCTGGCGTCGCCGGACAGCCCAGTATTCCGGTGAGCTGGGACGCCATTGTGGTTGGCGAACCTCTACCCGCTCTGCGTTTCACCGTAACCGAGGCCGATAATCAGGCCTACTGCCGCACCTACGATGATGATCTGGAAGTCTATCAGGGGAATAAGGCTTGCGTCCATCCGGGTTTCTTATTGCACCAGTGTAACCGCATCTTTTCCGAGCGCTTTCAGCTTGGCCCCTGGATGCACGTCGCCAGTGAGATTGCCATGTACCGACCGTGCCGTGTCGGTGACGCGATAGAAGTGCGTGGGGTGCCGGTTGACAAGTTCGAAAAGAAAGGACATGAATTTGTGGTGCTTGATGTGCTGCTGTCGGCTAACGCAGAGGCCGCGCAACGGGTCACCCATGCGTGTATTTATCAACCACGGAAAGGGCAAGACTAGATGATACAGCGCAGCTCGCTGTTTAACGTGCAACAGGCGTTGGGTGCGACTTACACCGAGGTGGCTGGTTGGGAATTGCCGCACCATTACGGCGACCCGCAATCTGAATATCAGGCGGTTCGCCACGGTGTTGGCTTGAGTGACCTCTCACACCGTGGCCTGCTACGGATGAGCGGCACGGATCGGCAGCGTTTTCTGCATGCGATGGTGTCCAATGATACGGCAAGTCTGGAGCCCGGGCAGGGTTGTTACACGACCTTTTTAACCAACAAGGGGCGGGTGATTGCTGACTTTGTCGTTTATGCGGATCGCGATGTGTATTGGCTCGATATGGAACCGCATGTTGTGCGGCCGTTTATCGAAGCCATTGAAGGGTTCGTCATCTCCGAGGATGTAACCTTGCATGATGAGAGTTCGCAGTGGGGGTTGCTGTCGTTACAAGGACCTCGCGCTGCACATCTACTCGCTCTGGCTTTGGCGCCGGAGGTGCCGGAGCTACCCCTCTATGCCCACCTCCAATACCACATCGGTGGGTATGATGTCCGCTTGGTGCGGCGCAGTCATACGGGCGAATTGGGCTACCAATTGCTGATGGCACTTGATGCATTGCCGACGGTGTGGCAGGCACTATGGCAACACCGTGAGGCGTGTGAGGCGTGTCCTGTGGGCTTGGCGGCATTAGAAATGCTGCGCATCGAAGCTGGTATCCCCATCTATGGACGTGAGGTGACGGATAACACGATCCCAATCGAAGCCAATCTCGATGCAGCCATCAGTTATACGAAGGGCTGTTACATCGGTCAGGAAGTCATTTCGCGCATCGATGCACGTGGCCACGTTAATCGCAAACTGGTTGGTTTTTTACTTGCTGGGGATAGACTACCTGAGTCTGGCGCCAAAGTCGTTTCGCCCCAGCGCGAGGTGGGCTGGGTTACCAGCGCGACCTATTCTCCTGCCCGGCGGCAGAATATCGCCTTGGGTTATGTACGCCGGGAGGTTTGGCAAGCCGGAACGCAGTTGGATATACGAAGTAACGACACCTCAATGCGAGCAACCGTTACCGAATTGCCCTTCGTTAGGACATCAAGTGTCGATGTTGTTTAGATCAACAGAACAGGGCCAAACCTGATCCTTCTACCATACAGTGCAAGTGAGGAGACGATAGATGAGCGACGACCAGGCGGTGGTGCGGGCGGTGATCGATCAGGTCAAGACCGACGGGCGGACGGTGCTCACTGCGTTGGAAGGTAAGCGTATCTGTGATGCGTATGGCATTCCCACCCCGCCAGAAGGCTTGGCGACATCGGCTGATGAGGCTGTACGGTTGGCTGCTGAGATGGGCTATGCAGTCGTTTTGAAAATCGTTTCCGGTGATATTTTGCATAAGACAGATGCCGGCGGCGTGTTGACTGGTCTCGCCAGTGCAGCTGAGGTGGAGCAGGGGTACGCCACGATCATTAACAATGCAAAAGCTTATAAGCCCGACGCCAACATTGCGGGGGTGCAGGTGCAGCAGATGCTACCGGCGGCGCTGGAAGTGATCATCGGCGCTACCACTGACCCCAGTTTTGGCAAACTGGTGGCCTTTGGGCTTGGCGGTGTGTTGGTCGAAGTCATGCAGGATATTACCTTCCGGTTGGCCCCTGCAACGCGCCAGCAAGCGCTCTCTATGCTGGACGATATTGGTGGGGCTGAGATTCTGAACGGTGTGCGTGGCGCAGCAGGGGTCGATCGCGAGGCCCTAGGGACCCTGATCGAGCAGGTGTCGCAATTGGTGCACGATTTTCCGCAAATCAGTGAAATGGATCTCAATCCGGTATTTGCCACCAGTCATGGCGCAACAGCTGTGGATGTGCGTATTTTGGTTGATTTCTCGCCGCCTCCTGAGCGCTTTCGTCCTTCTCAGGATGAGATCTTAACGGCGATGCGGCGTATCATGCAACCCGATGCGGTGGCAGTTATTGGCGCCTCGCAGGAAGATGGCAAAATTGGCAATTCGGTGATGAAGAACCTTATCAACGGCGGCTACCAAGGCGGCATCTATCCGATTCATCCACGTGCCGAAGCAATTTTAGGCAAGCCGTGCTATAAAAGCGTGGTCGATATTCCCGGCCAGGTTGATATTGCCATTTTTTGCATTCCCGCCCGTTTTGTTGCGCAGGTGTTGGAAGAAGTCGGACAGAAGCAGATCGCTGGCGCCATCTTAATCCCTTCCGGTTTTGCCGAAGTGGGCGAGCATGAGCTGCAGGAAGAGGTCGTTCGAGTGGCGCGAGCGCATCACATTCGCTTAATGGGTCCGAACATCTATGGATTTTACTACACGCCTAAAAATCTTTGCGCGACATTCTGTACACCCTACAATGAAAAGGGCCAGGTTGCCCTCTCTTCCCAGAGCGGCGGGGTCGGCATGGCGATTATTGGTTTTAGCCGCTCGACCCAAATGGGTGTGTCGGCTATTGTCGGATTGGGCAACAAGTCGGATATTGACGAGGACGATCTGTTGACCTTTTTCGAGCAAGATCCCAATACCCAGGTCATCGCTATGCACGTTGAGGATTTGAAAGACGGGCGCGCCTTTGCCGAAGTGGCGCAGCGGGTATCAAAGCAGAAACCGATTGTGGTGCTGAAAGCCGGACGTACGGCGATGGGGGCACGCGCCGCCAGTTCACATACCGGCGCCCTTGCCGGCAACGACAAGGTTTATGATGCCGTGTTACGCCAGAGTGGCGTGATTCGGGCTTATAGTCTCAACGATATGCTTGAATTTGCTCGTGGCTTGCAGGTCCTGCCGACCCCTAAGGGTGAAAACATCGTCATCGTGACGGGGGCAGGTGGTTCCGGCGTGTTGCTGTCAGACGCTTGCGTGGACAACGGCCTGCAACTGATGCGCATGCCGGATGATCTCGATGCAGCGTTCAAGGAATTTATTCCACCCTTCGGGGCCTCCGGTAACCCGATTGATATCACCGGTGGTGAGCCGCCAACCACCTACCGCAATACCATTAAACTGGCGTTAGACGATGACCGTATCCATGCCTTGATTCTGGGCTACTGGCATACCATCATTACGCCGCCCATGGTGTTTGCCGAGTTGCTGAGCGAGGTTGTTGAAGCAGCGCGTCAGGGCGGTATTGACAAGCCCGTGGTGGTATCCCTGGTGGGTGACGTTGAAGTTGAAGAAGCTTGTCGTTACCTCATGCAGCATGATATTCTGGCTTACCCCTATACGACGGAAAAACCAGTCGCTGTGCTTGGTGCTAAATACCGCTGGGCGCGGGGGGCTGGTTTGCTGTAATTGTAATAAGGAGATGTCGTGTTACAAAAGGTCGCTTTCAGGTTTGAAATTGGGCTGCTCTTCCTGGCGGTTATGATCGCCTTCTCGGTGATCCATGTGCGGGCTACCGACGGGCCGCTAGGCCTGCATTGGGGGATGCCGAAAGCAGAGGTGGAAGCACTCGGTATTGGCCTATCCAAGCGCCAGGTGGGAAAGTGGGGGGCGCGCTATCTGGTAAGTCATGAGGATTTTAACAACCTGCCTAATGCCCTGGGTGATGAGGAGAAGGTGTACTTATATTTTGGTAATACGGACAAGCTTCTGCGTATCTACATTGCGATAAAAAAAGTTGATGGCTGGAATCGTTATAGACAAGTCAATGCACTAGCCGAGAAGAAATATTCTCGCTCTACATCATGTGCACGACAGAAGTACGATAAATATGAAGCGTTGACCAAGGGGAAATCTGCCAAGTCCTGTGAGCAGTATGACGCCTATTCAACCTATGAGCGAGACAGTGTTGAGGTTTTTGTTGGGCTGGAGAAGCTGACCATCAACTACCGCGTCTCGCTCATCTTCTTACACGGCAGCTTGTACCGCGCTGATCAAGGCAAGAAGAATCCATTGTGACGGTATCTGACACCGATCACGCCTGAGACATCATGTGGCTTGATGTCCGCTCATATGAACGAGCGACGCAGTCCATCGTCTTTTTTGACCGACGTATTCCACGGTCGGCGACCCAAGTGACGCATGCAGCTATCGTGAATCGCCTTTTCGGTGTTACCACAGCCACGCTGCCATCTCTCCTCATCGCATCCTTCCCCGCGCCGAGGCAGGAAGGCGTCTGATCTGAGGAGAGGAAGAATTTAGAGCGCCGGAGCAAATGCCTCCAGTATCGCTTTCGCCCGTTCGATGTCTCCCTGTGGATGGACAGGCTGAATGCAGACCTGCGTTGCCCCCGCGTCAAAATGTTCCTGAATGCGGGCGCCAATGGTCGCCTCGTTACCCCACGCCACCATGGCGTTAAGAAAGCGTTCATTGCCGCCGTCTTGCAGGTCTGTTTCACTAAAGCCCAAACGCAGCCAGTTGTTGCGATAATTGGGCAATGTCATATAGCGTGACAGCTCAGCTCGGGCCAGTTGCAAAGCTTTACCAGTATCCGTTTCAAGGCAGATCTTCTGCTCAACCACCAGCCATTTGTCCGGACCCAGAATCGAGCGGGCTTGTGCCGTATGTTCAGGCGTCACATTGTAGGGAATGGCACCCCGCGTCAGTTCGGCCGCCAGTTCGAGCATGCGCGGTCCAAGCGCTGCAATGACGACCGGCCACGTATCGGCGCCGGATTGATCGGCTCGCAGCTGTTCAAGATAATCACGCATAGTGGCGACCGGCCGGCCGTAGGCATGGCCGCGAAACCTTTCCACCAGGGGAATATGCGAGACGCCAAGGCCAAGGATAAATCGATCGCTCGATATACGGGCCAGTGTATGCAATCCATTACGCGACGCCACCGCATCTCTAGCATAGATATTGGCAATCGAGCTACCCATTTTGAGCCGCGTCGTATGCGACAGTAGAAAACTACCAAGCGCCATCGACTCAAAGCCCATCGCTTCAGAATACCACTGCGTATCATACCCCAACCGTTCAACCGTAGCGACAAAATCCAGCCACTGCGCCGGTTGTAGCTTGTCGGCGGCGTACCACACACCCAGTGTTCCATTTTCCATCCGCCTCACTCCTCAATTAGCCAAACGCTTCAAAACCTGTGTCTTTTTTGAATATCGAGCTACATGACAGACCCAAAGACTAACACCTCAATCCTCAGTCCTACTCATCCAGCCGCCAATGGGCCAAGCTATACGGTGGATCGGCATCCGGGTGATGCTCAAACACCACACTCACCGGCGCTCCAATTTTCACCTCTTGCTGCGGATCACCAAGCAAGTTACCAAGCATGCGAATATTGCTGGCCTGCGGCAATTCCACCAGCACTGCAATATACGGCTGTTGACGTTGTTTAAGCACCGGGTGCACGGGGTGCCAGACCCGTTCCCAGCTATAAATGAAGCCTTTGCCATCCACCTGTGCCCAATCCAAATCAAAGACAAGGCACTGATGACAGATCCACTCCGGCCCCCATTGCCAGGTCTGACACGACGCACAGCGTTGCACCCAGAGTTCCTCACGCCGTAGCCCATCCCAAAACGGCTGGCTGAGGGCATCCGCCTCAGGCACTGGAATCGGTAAGCCCTCAGGTAGATAAAACGATTGTTCCATCGTCATATGGTCGCCTCCGAGCCAAAAATACAACTGCTAACCGGGGTTACCATCGGGCCGGAGCACACCATTGATACGTCAACATCAGGCACTTGGGCGGTTGAATCGCCGCGCACCTGCCGTACTGCTTCAATCTGTAACTCCAAACCATGCATATAGCACTCGGCCAGATTGCCACCGCTGGTGTTAAGCGGCATTTTGCCATGCGGTGCAATGAGATTTTCCAACTGTAGAAACTCATTTGCTTGTTCAGCGCTAAACAACTCATGCTCGACCAAGCTCATCAACACGCCACCGGTAAAATTCTCGTAGCTCTGCACCACGTCAACATCCTGTGCCGTCACCCCGGCTGTACGATATAGCCGGGGCGCCACCGTGGTAAAACTCGACGAGGCGTAGGTCGGCGCATTATGACTGGGCGCCGCATTGCGATATTCCGACCCTTGGGCAGCGCCGAGCAGATAGACCGGTGGCTGCGGCAGGTGCTTGGCGCGTTCAGCCGGCACCAGAATCAACGCTGCGGCGCCGTCGTTTTCCATACAACAGTCAAACAGGCGAAATGGCTCGACAATCCAGCGTGAGTTGTCGTACATCTCCTCGCTCAGTGGGCGGCCATGCATGACCGCACGCGGATTGCTTTGGGCATGCTGGTACGACGCCATCGAAATGGCCCGCAAGGCCGAACGCTCGATCTGGTGATTGTGCATAAAGCGCATGGCTTTCATGGCATAACGTTGGCCGGGCGACATCACACCATATGGCGCCGTAAAGGCCATGTCGCCAGAAATTGTCTTAGCGGCAACAGCGGCGCCGAAACGCTGAAATTGCCCTTGTGCAAGGGCGCGAAAGACAACCACACAATCTGCCAGACCAGCCGCAATGGCTGCTGCAGCCGTGCCAACAGCCGCCGAGCCACCGCCACCGCCACCACCCCACTGCATGCTGCTGTACTTTAGATCGGGCAGCCCTAATGCCGCAGCAATCCGCGAAGGCTCATTGCGATCATTACTATACGAACAAAATCCATCGACCTCACGTGGATCGATACCAGCATCCTGGCAGGCCGACAGTATCGCCTGTAGGGCCATCTTGAATTCAGGCTGCGGCGATTGTCCGTGTCGGTAATAGACCGTCTCACCAATACCAGCCACCGCAACCTTAGCTCGAATCGAACGGTCTTGACTCACATGCGTTCTCCTCAGATTCAACGTTGTCGGGTCATCATAAGCAACCCATTATAGCACGATGGCACTGATGCGAGTGACGACGTCCATTTTCGCCACACGGTGATTTCTAAGGACGGGAAAAACAAAGGCATTTTAGCGTTGGCACATCGCAAGTACAAGACCAGAAAAGTGCCTTTGGACACCCCAACGCCTCCCGCCGGTGGCAACCCTTCAGGGGCTATTTGCTGCCGCCCAGGGCAGCGCCTCTAAAGTAAAACTTATGTCCGTCTAACAGCTGGCCAGGGAGAAATAAGAACTGCATGACCCTGCATCACCATTAGAAGACGTTGACACCGCACGGCAACAGGTGTACGTTGCTCTTGGTTGTCCAGTCCGGCAGTGCACCTACGGAAGAGGATTTGGATGGCGAAAATCCTGCTGGTGGAAGATAACGAGATGAACCGCGATATGCTGTCCAGGCGACTGGTACGCAGAGGCTACCAGGTGGTGATCGCCATCGATGGTGAGCAGGGTGTGCGGCTGGCCCAGGAGGAAGCGCCCGACCTGATTCTGATGGACCTGAGTTTGCCCGTACTGGACGGTTGGGAAGCGACCCGACAGATCAAAGCAACGCCTTCCACGCAGGCAATTCCCATTATCGCGCTGACCGCGCACGCCATGGCAGGTGACCGTGAGAAGGCGTTCGATGCTGGATGCGACGACTACGACACCAAGCCGGTCGAATTTCCCCGCTTGCTGGGCAAGATTCAGACCTTCCTGGCTTAAGGAGACCCCGGCATGGACACTGTCCAGGGCACCATACTCGTGGTTGACGACAATGAGATGAACCGCGACATGCTAGCGCGGCGCCTGGCGCGGCGTGGTTATACCGTCGCGGTGGCAGAAGACGGCCAGCAGGCCCTGCAGATGATTGAAGCGCAGCCATTCGACCTGGTGCTGCTCGACATCATGATGCCCGGCATCAGCGGTCTGGATGTCCTCAAGACTGCCCGTGAGCGCTATTCGATGGCCGACTTGCCTATTATTATGGCCACGGCGAAGGATCAAAGCGAAGACATTGTCGCCGCTCTGAAGCTCGGGGCCAACGATTACGTGACCAAGCCCCTCGACTTCCCCGTTGTTCTGGCCCGCACCCAAACCCAGTTGTCTCTCAAACGAGCCACCGAAGAAATTCAGCGGCTGGCTGAGCAGCTCGAACAACGTAACCGATTCATTCGCCATACGTTTGGACGCTATCTGACGGACGAAGTGGTGGCCAATCTGCTCGACGCCCCGCAAGGCTTACAGTTAGGTGGAGAAAAACGCCAAGTGACGCTGTTAATGTCCGATCTACGCGGTTTCACGTCACTGGCAGAGCGCCTGGCGCCGGAACAGGTGGTGACCATCTTGAATCGCTATCTCGCAACGATGGTCGAGGTCATTACGCCGTACCAGGGAACCATCGATGAATTCATTGGCGACGCCATTTTTGTCATCTTTGGCGCCCCTATCCAGCGACCAGACGACGCGCCACGGGCAATTGCCTGCGCCGTGGCCATGCAGTTAGCTATGCAGTCGGTAAACCAACAGAACCAACGTGACGGGCTGCCCGAGGTGGAAATGGGCATCGGCATCCACACGGGTAACGTTGTGGTGGGGAATATCGGCTCGGACAAACGCGCCAAATACGGCGTGGTGGGGAGTTCGGTCAACCTCACCGGCCGCATCGAGTCCTACACCGTTGGCGGCCAGATCCTGATCTCCGACAGTACCCGGCAAGCGGTCGGACCGATGCTCAGGATTGCCGAGCAGATGGCGATCGAAACCAAGGGGGTTGAGCAGCCCATCACCCTCCACGATGTGCGGGGGATTGACGGGACATTCAACGTCTTTCTACCCGACAAAGAGGACACGCTCGTGCCTCTACAGGAGCCGATTCCTTGCCGATGCACCGTGCTGGAAGGAAAACATCTGGGCAACACCACGTTCACCGGCCACTTCGTCAAGCTCTCAGCTAGAGGTGGTGAGGTG
>JAPULM010000220.1 GCA_027294925.1 bacterium | reverse complement strand
GTACAGCATTGTGACCGGTGCTCCAGAGGGAAGCAGGTGAGCGCAATCCGGTCTGGCGCAGCGTGCCCATTGTCTGCGCGTGGTCCTCACTGTCACACCGCCCATCGACACACCGCGGGCAAAATTAGCATGTGTCCTGATGGCTGCTTGCACCATGAGCAGGGGGGAGAAGTCTCCAGCGTCGCGAAGTTTCTTTTCCTCAATGCCGCGTATACCGTGTCCGGACTCCCCATCGGTCCGCCGGTCGGCGAACGACAACAGCTGTTACCCGATGGGTATCTGACCCCGCCGACGCACCCGCCACCGACAGCCCTCTAGGCTGCCTGCATAACGTCTATTCGCTCCATGAACTGCCCCTGTCGGGTCAGAAGAGGTGCGTCCGTATAGGGACCGCCTGTTTCCGATTTGGCCCGTGTGGCTCAACGCACTCTGCCCGGAGAGGTCTCTGTGTGTCCGCCAGGGTGAGGAGGAAACCTATGCGTTACAAATGTGTCCAGTGGCTCGTTGTGTGTGGAATTTGTGTGTGTCTCGGTCCTGCGCTTGTCTCGGCTCATGGGGTCGTGGGGAAGCGGAAATTTATCGAGCCCTTTGTGGCCGAAGATGCCAATCCCAACGATGGATTCGTATTGGCAAAGCTCGGCCACTTTAATCTCAAGGAAGGGAATACGTTTTCCGTGGCGAATATCCTCGAAAAACGGTTCTCCAAAAATTTCAGCCTCGCCCTCGAAAATGAGTGGGTAACGCATAGACAAGGAGGCGAAGAAAATGCTTCGGGCTTTCAGAATCTCGGCGTATTACTCAAATACGCCCTGTTCCGCAGTGCAGCCCATGAATTTATTCTCTCGTCGGGCTTTGAAGTCGAAATCCCCGTCGGCGAGGAAGATATCGGAGCCGAACAAGACGTCGCGCTTGCCCCCTTACTCCTGTATGCCAAAGGCTTTGGAGACCTGCCCCAGCGCATGGGGTTTTTGCGGCCTTTTGCGCTGATGGGCGATGCCGGGTTTGATATCCTACTGAACAACGGGGAAACGGAATTCTTGTACGACTTTGTTTTCATGTATGACCTCCAGTATCTTCAAGACCACGTGCAGGATGTGGGGCTACCGTGGCCGATGAACCGCCTCGTGCCGGTGGTGGAGTTGAACTTTGAGACGGTGGTCAACGGCCCGGAGCGGGTCACTGAGGCGTTCATTACCCCGGGGCTCATATACAGGGGCAAGTATGTCCAACTCGGCATAGCAGGCCAATTCCCACTCAATTCGAGCACCAATCGGGAGTTTGACAGCGGAATCTTGTTCAGCATCAACTTATTTTATGACGATATAATCTCCGCCTTTGCGGGGGCCCCTCTTTAGGGGTTGCAGCATTTCTAATGAATTGCTGCACTGGCAAAGCTAAATGATAAGATTGAGAGGTTAAAGAAATTCAATGCGAGCATCGAGAATAGCATTCATTACATTCAGCATCCTTTTGGGCTGTTCTGAGCAGGACCCAACGTTAAAGGGCGTCGACGACTATAAGGCCGAAGCGCTAGCTGCCGTTGTCTCCCATGATGTGCGCAATGCCATAGAATTAGTTGATGATGACTCTGTCATCTTCGTGGACGTCCGCGAAGGGGAGGAAATCGTAAAAAATGGCATAATAAAGGGAGCTGTTCATGTCCCGCGTGGATTCTTGGAATTTTACATCGATCCGAAGAGTTCCAAGCATATGGATACTTTCAGCTCCGGGAAGAAAATAATCTTCTACTGTGCAACAGGCGGACGTTCGTTACTGGCGGCTAAGTTGGCCAAGGATATGGGCGTGCCAGATCCCGTGTATCTCGAAGGCGGTTTTAAAGCCTGGTTAGAGGCGGGTGGCGCAATTATCCCGTCAACTGTTGCGGAATAGCACGATGTCCTTTGTATGCTTTGGCGGCGCTTATGGGGCACCGGCAACCGCAAGCTGCGCGTGGGGTGCCCCTAACCACGAACAAACTCACAGCTTTTGTATTGTCTAGGCAATTCTGCCACGCAAATTGGAGGGGCTGCCGGGCGCGTGGGTCCTTGTAATCACCCATAGTGATATGCGAAGGGGATAAGGTCTGAGAATGACTCTCCTTTCGGTAGCAAGTGGCCCAGTCTCCCCCTTTCGTTGCCAGCGTCCTATCACAGCGCATGATTTTTCTTGACAAGTGTTGACAATTATTCCAACATTCTCCTATGGTCAGAAACACGCGGGCGATCTCCTGGGTGCGGGCGGCGCGAAAAGACTTCGAGCGGTTCCCTGCCGGTACTCAGCTTACTATCCGCCGCGCCTTGACCGTTGTCGCCGAAGGCCAGATGGCGGATACGGCCAAGCCGATGAAGGGGCTTGGTTCTGGCGTGTTTGAAATCGCGCTACGCTATCGCACCGATGCCTACCGTGTCGTGTATGCAGTGCAGCTTGCCGGTGCAGTGTGGGTCGTGCATGCGTTTCAGAAGAAATCAAAGACCGGTATCAAAACGCCTAAGGAAGAGATTGACCTGATCCGGCAGCGGTTGAAACGTTTAAGAGAGGCATTATCATGAGTAAACAGACCAGCAAAAACGAGGATTTCGAGCTTGTTCACGGTAGCGGGAACGTCTTTCGCGATTTTAGCGATCCGGGCGCGGATGTCGAACAACTAAAAGCTATCCTGGCGGCGCAAATTATCGGGATATTGGATGACCGTAAGTTATCCGTACGCAAAGCACAAAAATTGACGGGTGTGGCCGCCAGCGAATTTTCCCGCATCCGAAGCGCCAAGTACGGACGTTTTACCGTAGACCGCATGATGAACATCTTAAACAAGCTCGACCAGGAGGTTGAAGTCACGGTGCGGGTGCGCCCGCGCCGGTCCACGCCCGGGCAACCCGCCCTCGGACTGTAAGACCGTTGGGGTTGAGGATTCCTACCCATGCAACACCGTGATTTCACCCTCGGCATGGAATTTCTCTGCAGCGGCAAGCGTTGGCGCTGCACGGACATCGGCACGCGCACCGTTATCGCCATCTGCCTGGATGATCACCCCGGCGACCCGAGCTGGTATCACGGCCCGCCCTATGCGGTGGCTGAATCCGTGTTCAACGAAGATGATCTTCCCACCTGCGATCCAGTGCGGCGGGATATTTAGCTCCCTATACACTTCGTGAAATAAGAACTGCGTCCGCCCCGCGAGGTTGGGGCTGTGGACTCTCGCGCAAAGGCCCTGGTATCGGCCCGTAGTACTCGACGTTTCGGCTTTTCCCGCTCCGGCCACGGCGGACCTATCCACCCTACAGGATGGAAAAGAAATGAACACCGTAAGAGAAAAAACGTTCTCAACGCTTGACCGCAATCGCGGTCTCACCGAATGAATGCGTCATCCAGTCCTCTGGATCTGAGAGGAGATCGCTCGCATTGTGCTCGCCGAGCGTCAGGTTGGCACACACCAGAACACCGCCCGTCCGCAGCCGTTGATGCAGACCAGTGACCAGCTGGGGGGTTGGCGCAAATCCGTCGAAGAATGCGAGGTCGTAGACATTCGTGTCAAGGCTGTCGAGGACTGTTAGGGCATCACCGTGATGGACGTGGACTCGGTCACTCATCTTATAGTCGATGCAGTGTTGACGAGCGATCTGAA
>JAPULM010000022.1 GCA_027294925.1 bacterium | reverse complement strand
AGGATGGCGGTACTGCCCACTTTTTGGCACTGTTCGGCACCGAGTTGGTGCAGCTTGAAGATTGTCTGAACTGTGGCCACGTGCACCAGCTCTGCTGCGTATGCAGTGATCCGCTAGGCTGCAACGACGCTGGCATTGACGGTGATTTTGTGTGTGATGCTTGCGTGCATTACGAAGTGGCTGATGAGCTCCCGGCAAGCTGGACAATCCTGGGGAAGAATCATTGTGAGGGATAACGTACTACACGTTATCCGAATAACAAACACGGGGTCTGCATGGTAGGCCTCACCGCTCATTGACAACTGAATAGTGAAAGGGGTCGGCGTGGCAAACCGGCCCCTTAGTGACTGGTGTCCATATAGGTGACTACAACCCATACCAAACCATACGAATTTGATGCTCACAAGAAGGGGAGGGCGATCCGGAGTTGGCCTGGTAACAGCCGGGGGGAGTGGAGGGTAACCACTGCGTCCATGGCCTTATTATGACCCTAAGAAAATGTCCCAGTGGTCTTACTGTGGTCTTACAGAGAAAAGCACCTACCGATTCGATTGCTCTGATTGTCAGTAAGTGCTTGATTCTATTTAGTGGACGGTAGGAGGCTCGAACTCCCGACCTCTGCCTTGCGAAGGCAGCGCTCTCCCAACTGAGCTAACCGCCCATCGGGCCTCTGAGGTAAATCTTTCCCTTAACCGATCAGGTCGTGCGAGCAACACAGCATAACGGCAATATAACTACGTGTCAAGACACACGCGACAACGTCATTTTGCTTGTGTCATACGGCTTGGCTTGCGCCTAAAATGGTAGACTTATAAATAGATAATCTCGCCTGAATAGATACGTTGTGGTGTATCGCCGCCTGTATCCACCAACAAGGCGCCATCTACGTCGAGCCCAGTAACAATGCCAATCCCGTTTGATTCAGCGGCTGAGAAACGAACCGGCCGTCCCACAATGGGGCCATAATACAACCAGCGCTCTAGGATCGGCGCTATGCCCGTCTGCTGCCAGGTCAGGTAAAAACGTTCAAGCTGGTTTAGCAACCTTGCGATGAGTTGGAGCCGCGAGAATCGTTGCCCGGCAGCTAGAGCGAGCGAGGTTGCACGCTCACGCAATTCTGGCGGGAAGTGTTTCCATTCATTGTTGACGTTAATACCAATACCGACGATAACTGCCGGTGCAGCGCCAGGCTGTATGACAGCTTCGGTAAGGATTCCTGACACTTTCTTGCCGCCAATCTCTACATCATTTGGCCATTTGAGATTAATGCTTAACCCGCTGACCTCGGCTAATGTCTCGGCTGTGGCCACCGCAACCATTAGGGTCAGCTGCGGCAGACGGGAAGTTTCCAGAGTCGGATATAACAGCAATGAAAGGTAAATACCTACCCCTGGTGGCGATGCGAATGAACGTCCCTGACGCCCTCGCCCCTTGGTTTGGTGGTCGGCCACCACAACAGTGCCTTCGGGAGCGCTACGGAGAGCCAGGCTTTTAAGGTCATCGTTGGTTGATGAAGTTTGAGGTAGAACGTAAAGCGTGCGTCCAAAGCACGTTGTGGTGAGAAGATGTTGTAGGCTGTCAGCTGTGATTGGGCCAGGCATAGTTTGAAGGCTTGACGCTATTGTAAGTGTATGATTCGTACGGAGGCAATATGGGCTAAAGTTCGCTTGCTAGATGAAAAATAGTGTATGATGTTCCGGTCTCTATGGCAAGTGTGCAACACATCAAAAATATTCCTTCTTTTGCATATGCATCGTGTTAATTATTGACCGTTATATTTTACGTGAGTTTACGCCTTTTTTTGTTTTGTCCTGTGGTGTCGCCACTTTTGTATTGATGCTCGATAAGTTATTTAAACTTGGGACGTTTGTCCTCGGTAATCGGCTCAGCGCGGTGACCTTCTTACAGTTGCTTGGGTATATTTTGGCGACTGTGGGTGGTCTGATTTTGCCCATCGCTTTTCTGATTGCCTCTATTTTAACTTGGGGCCGCTTATCCAGTGATCATGAATATGTTGTGATGAAGTCTGCCGGCCTAAGCCTGTATCGCTTGCTGGCTCCCCTGCTTGGTGTAGCGGTTGTGATCTATATTACTTCTAGTATGATGCTGATGTATGGGGCGCCGTGGGGTTCGCAAAGATTGCGGCAGATGGTTTTTGAGGTGGCTCGTCGCCAGGCCCATTATCATCTAAGGCCTAAAGAATTTCATGACGCTTTCAGAGGGCTTGTGCTGTATGTTGAACGTACCCAGCCGGAGCGGCAACGGCTGGAAGGCATTTTTATCGCGGATACACGCACAACGTCTCCTCAAGTGATCACCGCACAAGTGGGCAAGTTGATTGTTAAGGCTGATATTCTAGAGGTTGTGCTCCGGCTGCATGATGGAGCGATTCATGTCTATGCGGCTGACGATAACCGGTATTATGTTTTACGTTTTAGAGACTACGATATTCGGCTTGAGCTAGATACGGATTTGGCGCGCCGAGCCAAACGGGCCATGCGACCGCGCGAATTATTTCCCGTCCAGATTCGTGACCGCATTGCCCGCCAAACGGCGGGTACACGTCGGCATAGACGACTTGTCTTGTTTTGGCATAAATTGTTTGCTTTGCCATTTGCCTGCATTATTTTTGCTGGCCTTGGCCCGCTGCTTGGCGTTGTACAAACTCGTTCCGGCCGTACCGGGGCCTATATATTGGGATTGGGCGCTATATTTGTTTATTACATGTTCTTAGCGGTGTGGAGCGCGTTGGGGGAGGAAACCGCATTTCCTCCCCTGCTGGCAGCCTGGCTGCCTAATATCTGTATGACTGGGCTCACCGTGTTTTTATTGCGGCGGACTGCTTAAAGATGGGTAAGTGGGAGTGCAAGAAGGCGCGTTGACCTATTGTATAGACGGGCGTGTACGTTTGAGTTGATATTTGCGCACAGCATTATTGTGTGCTTGTAAGGTAGGCGAAAATTGATGCGTGCCATTTTCCCCTGTGGCGACAAAGTAAAGGTAGTCCACTGAGGAAGGAGAAACGGCGGCTTCAATAGCGCGTTGCCCGGGGTTGGCGATTGGCCCGGGTGGCAGTCCCGCATAGCGATACGTATTGTAAGGTGAGTCGATGTTGAGGTCTGCCTTGCGGATGTTGCCATCAAAACGTTCACCGAGCGCATAGATAACAGTCGGATCACACTGCAGCCGCATGCCGCGCTGCAAACGATTATGGAACACTGCTGCAATCAGGGGGCGTTCTGCGTCGACCTGCGCTTCCGTTTCAATAAGGGAGGCCAGGGTAAGGACTTGGTGTCTGGTCATCTCGAGTTTACGTCCTTTTGCTGTAATGTTTGCCGTGTAGCGCGTTTCTAGCGTACGCACCATCAGGGCAAGTAGATCACGTTCACTAATATCTCGGGGGACGTGGTAGGTTTCTGGAAACAGGTAGCCTTCCAGGGAAGATACCGCTAGACCAAGTGATTCAATAAATGCCTTATCGCGGGACAGCGACAAGACCTTCTGTCCCTTGCCGAGTTTTTTCGCTTCAATCAAAGAGGCAATATCCCGTACGGTGAAGCCTTCTGGAACGGTAAGGGCATAATGTATGACACCCCCTTTTCGCATGATATCGACTATTTGGGCGATTGACATTGTTGCCTGGAGGTCATATTCGCCAGCTTGCAGATGGGCGCCTTTGTGGAGCAAAGCTGCATAAATGATAAACATTCGAGCGTTTCGAATAAGGCCCGTGCTGTCGAGCTGTGTGGCAATGTGGCGTAAACTGGTGCCTTTATCAATCTTAACGGTTTGGGGTTGTGGGTTTGTACTGGCGGGTGTGTGGTAGTATAGCCACAGGTAGTAGCTGGCAAGCCCAATAAATAAGATCGCGGTGCCGAACGTGAGGCAGAGTTGTTTGATCACCGTAGACATGCAAGGCTCCGCTAAGAGCAGGTTCTATTGCTTGGGTAAGGTCGTCGTTGCACGTTTATAATCGAGGTAGTTTTGTAGGATGAGCTGGGCAGCGATTTTGTCACGCACCGCTTTGCGTTTGTCACGGCGCTGGTTGGCGGCTATCAGCAGGCGCTCGGCCTGCTGAGTGGTTAATCGTTCATCCCAGCGAATGCAAGGCAGCTGAGACGCCTGCTCCAGGCTTTGGATGAACTGCTCTGTTTTTTGTGCCTGTGGGCCATATGTTCCATTCATATTACGAGGCATTCCAACAACGATACATTGCACCTGATAGGTGGTAATGATGTCTTCCAAGGCGGCCATGTCAGCAGATTGACCACGGCGGTTGAGCTGGCAAAGTCCCTGCGCTGTTATGCTTAATTCGTCGCTCAGGGCGACGCCAATACGGCGGTCGCCAACATCGAGACCTAACATCCTCATATGATTTCTCCGCGTAGAGGTTTATTGAAAACGCGGGCCATCTGACTGGATGACAATATTATAGGTATCCAGCAAAGTACCCTTGACAGCCTCTAGCCGGATTAAGGCTTGCATGTAATCCGTGAGAGCGTTGATTTCCTTCGAGCGCTCGACAGCTAGATCTTCCTGGAACTCCAGGACGGTGAAGACCGTTGCTAACCCGACACGTAACTTTTTCCCTTCTGCTTCTAACTGTTTTTGCGCCAAGCGGCTAGCTGCACGTGTAACACGTATACGCTGTGAATTGGTGCTAACATCTCGGGCGGCAGCGCGCACCTCCGCAATAATATTTTCCTCAAGGTTTTTGATCCGCAGCATTTGCTGGCGTATGGCAAAACGAGATTGTTGCAAGCGTCCACGCGCTTTACGATACGATAAGGGATAG
>JAPULM010000219.1 GCA_027294925.1 bacterium | reverse complement strand
GTTGTCGATATGGTTCATCAACTATTAACGACGCCGCGCCAGCAACTACGGTCAGCTTCCTAAGACGCTTTGCCAACCTAGATTTCCCGTCTGGCACAGGATGTTTAGGCAACGGTAAGAGGGGCGGTTCTAGGAAGGATTGAGCGCTATGCTGGGGAAATTTATGTCGGATACGCTGGTTACCTAAAGCTACATTCGATCACCGGCTCAGGAGATGGAGGGGTATGCCCGAAAACGTTACATTACAGTCTGATATTGTACGGTTGCCTGCCAACATTGAAGCCGTCAATGAGCATTTCCATGCCCAACAGCTGACGGATGGCTTGCCCATTATACCGCCTAGTCCGGAGGCGGTGAAGCGGATGTTAGCCTATACCGACCTCGATCCACAACATGTCGTGGCTGTATTGCCGCCTAAGAAAGGCCAGGCAAGCGTCGAGAAAATCGCCATTAATGCCGTTATGGCAGGGTGTCTGCCGCAATATCTGCCGGTGGTGATAGCCGCCATACAAGCCATGGCGGAGGAAAGTTATAATCTCTATGGCGTTCTTGCCACGACCCACCCTTGTAGTAATATGGTCATTGTCAATGGCCCGATTGCACGCGAGTTGGAAATGAATAGTGGTTATAATGCGCTTGGACAGGGTTGCCGAAGTAATGCCAGTATTGGTCGTGCCGTGCGCTTGGTGATGCTTAACGTTGCCGGTGCGCTGCCGGGTTATCTTGATCGGGCGACACAAGGTACACCTGCCAAATACGCCTACTGCTTTGCTGAAAACGAAGCCCAAAATCCCTGGGAACCTTTGCATGTCGAGCGCGGTTTCGATACCGACACCAGCACGGTGACGGTGGTCGGCGCCGAGGGGCCCCATAATATCAATGATCACGGTAGCACCAGTGCGGAGCATTTGCTCAATACAATTGCGGGCACCATGGCGACACTCGGTTCGAACAATGTCTTTGCACGCGGTGAGCCTGTTGTGGTTCTAGGTCCTGAACATGCCGCTCTTCTCGTGTCTGACGGCCTCTCCAAACCACAGGTCAAAGCATGGTTGTATGAACATGCAACGGTATTAGCGTCACGCTTCAGCCCTGAGAACTTTGACCATTACATCCGGCGTGAGAAAGACCGTTTGGGGGATGTTACGCCAGATACATCCGTTGGCTATGGCTATTGCGCTGAAGATATTCTTATTTTGGTCGCAGGCGGCGCCGGCAAACATTCGTGTTTTATTCCAACCTTTGGTAATACACGCGCTATTACCCGCCCGATTGCATTAAAAGATGGCACTCCAGTCCGTACGGTTGAGGCGTTTCGATAAGCCAAGTGTCTCATCAATTCGGCTACTTACACTCCCCCTCACCTTCATACACCTGTTCAATCTGCCGGTCCAGCTCGAGGCGTTCGAGGCGCGCCAAGGTTCCACCTGGCATGAGCCAATAAGCAAACGGATCGCTCCGGCTTGGAACGGCATGCGTGCGATAGCGCAGGTGGTTTGAGGATTCTCTTGCCAGGCCTTAAGCATGATGGTTCGTAGACGGTCATTCATGATAGACAAGTAGCTCTTCTGTGCGGTTAGTGGTGATTGGCTGGTGGCGTGTTGGGAGACGTGAGGGGTGAAATGGTACGACGTGCAACCAGGTAAGCATCAATAATGGCATATAGCCACACAGCGGGCATTAGGAGTCGGACTATTGGAAGATGCATGGTGGTAAGCGCGACACTCCCAAAGACAATTAGCACCAGTCCTTTGATCGTCTGGCCATTGTAAAGTTGCCCTAAACCGCATAGTAGAGAAAGGGTTGCGGCTAGCCATGGTCGAAGGGAACTGTTCTGTACGGGCGACACGACATCTGGCTGTGGCTCAGAAGTTTGGGGTGCCGGCGTGAGATGAGGCGGCAGCCGATCTGGCGTCGTCATCAGAACAGATGACGATGTTTCGCCGAGGGCTATAGAAAGGGAATATAAGACGCCTGGTGGTAGTTCAGCACCGCAGTGGTGACAGTCTGAGCCCGTCTTGTCTAGCTGTTGGTTACACGATGGGCAATGTATGAATATGGCCATTCTTGAGTTACCTTATCATGTTGTGTTGAGGCTTAACGGCCCGTGCTCCCCATGCCTCCCGATCCGCGTTCTGTATGGCTGAGTTCGTCTGGGGTGACGGTGCTTAATACGGTGCTTGCTACAGGCAATAATAAGAGTTGTGCCAAGCGATCGCCCCGGTATATCATGAGCTCGGTAGGAAGTCGATTGTAGATGAGGAGTTGCACCGCACCGCGGAAGTCCGCATCGATAACGCCGGGATGAACCGCTAGTCCTTGTTGGAAAACGGAACTGCGCCCAAAAACTTGGCCGTACCAGCCTGCCGGGATTTGTATTGCAAAACCTAGATTAATCGAAGTTTGGGCCTGAGGGGCAAGCGTATAATCTGCCGGGATCGCGAGATCAAAACCGGCGTCACTAAGATGGGCTTTGTGCGGCACGATGGCCTCCTGTACAAGCGGCGCGATCAAGACCTGAAGAGTAGGGTTATGGTCAGTCATTGACAGGTTCTCCTGGTAGCGTCATCGCGTTTGTCTCGCTCGACATCTCAGCTAAAATAGGCAGGCGACTAAATCATACTACAGACTTATGAACGATATAACGTTATCATCACTTTTATTGAAATTCATGTTGCTCTGGTAAGAATTTCTTGTTACAAGACAACACGATATCGGTAGCCTGACAGGAGAATCGTATGTACCCCCGAACTGTGATCGTGAAAGATGGATCTGAAGTCGAACTTTGGCCCATGACGCCGGACGATGCCCCTTCCCTTCTCCATTTCTATCGCTCATTGCCTCCGGAAGATTTACTCTACCTGCGGGAAGATGTGACCAAGGCCGAAGCGATGGACCGTTGGGTGGAAGGGATAGAGAATGATCAAGTTTGGCATTTGTTGGCGGGTTATCAAGGGCGTATCATCGCCGATGGCGAATTGGGCTACCAGGTTTACGGTTGGTCGCGCCATATCGGAGAGTTGCGCTTGGTGGTTGACTGTGCTTTTCGTGGCAGTGGTTTGAGCATGGTGGTCGCCCGTGACTTGTTGGCGCAATCAGTCGATGAAGGCTTGTACAAAGTGATCGTTCAGATGGCGGTGGATCAACGTTCCGCTGAACAGCTGTTTAAAAAATTGGGGTTCCAACATGAAGCGGTGCTGGCCGAACATGTGCAAGATCAGCACGGACAGCTACGAGATTTGATCATTATGGCGTATTTTACCCGCGATTTCTGGAATCGTGATGAGGACTAGTGCGAAAAGACAGACGAAACTGCCGTGCTCGAACGTTAAATCCAATCTACAGCTCGGTAAGTTTTGGAAGGAAGTAGCGCCATGCCTTTCCTCCGTGACAAAGCGCGATTGACCTCACAGGGGCATTTTTTTATCTGTTACTATCACTCATTCTCTTACTTATTTTTTATCCCTCTGTCGAGGGCGAGGTCATCGGGGCGTTTAGCCTTAGCATGCTAAGCTCAGCCATCCTCATTTCAGGCATTTATGGGATAAGTGATAGCCGTCAACATTGCATTACCGCCTTGTGTCTTGGGGTCCCGACATTACTCAGACACTGGCAAGAACTAATCGGCATTCCTCTTTTACCAGAAAAGACAGGCCTTTTGTTCCCTCTGGCATTCTATATTTTCACCATCTACATTATACTTTCACGCATCTTAAAGGATAAGGCCGTAACCGTTGATACATTGTATGGCGCAGCCTGTGTCTATTTATTAATGGGGTTGACGTGGCTTACGGCATTTCAACTGGTTGAGAAACTGCATCCTGGGTCTTTTCGGATTGATATCCTTCAGCCTGAGGCCGGTTCCTATCAAGTGGTCGGATCTCCTGTTCTTTAGCTATGTGACGCTCACCACACTTGGGTATGGAGACGTTACGCCAAGTTACCTTCTCCTGCCAGGTCTCTGGCTATCCTAGAGGCCATGACGGGCACCTTGTATGTGGCGTTTTTAGTGGCGCGTCTAGTGGGATTACATCGGCGTTCTTGAAGCACCGTTTATGGCTCCGTTACCCTCTGCGGCATGGCATCGATAATCGCCTCAAGGTCATCGGAGTTGAGATTTTGCCCGTTCGATGTCTCGTCCGGATTCACTGCAACACGCAGGGCTTTTAACCCTTGAGCACCCTCCAAATCATTGAGATTGTAGGCCTCTGTGTCACCTTTCAAATATCCTGCGTTCTGCAGATAGGCGATATATTCTCGGTATTCCTGCGCTTCTTCTGGCTGTGAATATACGATGGCGATCATGCCCGGCTGGGTCAAGCGTTGATGCGTTCCCATGATGGTGGCTTTGTCGATACGTTTTTTGACGATTTCATAACGCATGTTATATGCACCATCAATATCAAAGCGTTTTTCGTCTTGTCGGAATCGCACTGACAATGGCGTATGTTGTACCAGGATGAGATGAGCCATTTCCAATGGCACTTGAAGTAATGGCTTGAGCCGTTCAGACTCCCGAACCATGCCACACATAACGATGAGCTGCCAAAGACGGAGATTATGCAGATAAAGTTGATCAAACTTACCGTCCGGCGCCATCGAGGCGCCAATGTAGATACTGTATTCGACGCCGTCTGTTTTGCGTTTTTCAAAATAATGCGGAAACATGGCCTGGGCTTTTTCCTGCTCCGTGTCAATGTAGGCGGATAATGCCTCATTAATTTGGGTAACGCTCTCTTCAAAAGCCTTCCGTTGTTTGTAAACCGTTCCTAAACGGGGCTCCAAAGCCGCTTGATAGTCTCGGATCTTTTCTTCAGCTTCCGGGCAAAACCCTTGCATGTGGTCGAACAGCGGTTCGATGTTTTGGCGCAGAAACTCGGTGATGGTTACTTCCTCGCCCGAATCTAAACCGGTTTCGAGGCCGCTCATGAGGTTGCGGATACGATAGGTAAGCGCGTCGAGAATGGGCAGAGGCTTGCAACCATAAGCGATGTCCAGAATGGTTTTGGCGAGACTCAGATGTTCAAATAGGTCGGTCTGGATAGCAGCACTGCGATGTCTTGACGAAGCGCGAATATCTGACACACCGTACAGCGGATAAACACCATCGAAGACAATGGGCTCCATTTCAGTCGTTGCACAGATTTGACGCGCCTGGATTAATTGCAAAGCCGCCTGGCGAAAGCGCCATTCCAGTGCCGGGTGAATAGCGGTGCATTGTTCTTTGATGATGGCTTGAACGCGAGTGTTTAACTCATCCATACTACGTTTGACTGCCATCGCGAATAGGGGGATGACCTCACGTAGTTTCATCGTGTTCAAGGCGTGTAGATCGCCGCGATGTGGCGATCCAAGTTCGAGCAAGCCAATCAGATCGTCCTGATAGTAAAGTGGCGCCACCACCATGTTGCGTAAGCCTCGTTTTAGAAAATTCTGTTCAATTGCGCTAGGCTGCGGGTGGTTGCCTATATCCTCAATAATGAGTAGTTCACCTTGGGCGATAGCCCGTTCAAAGGGGGTGCCTATGCAGTCGTCGACGCGAAACCGCGCCGAATCGGCACCAATTCATCCGTATTCAATCTGAGACGCGCTATTCAGCATGAGTACCTGCCCTTCCTGAATGGCGGCCAAGCCGAAACACAAGTCCGGCTTTCTGAACAGGGTGCGAAGTTTGGCTTGTAGTGCCTGAAAACGTGTATTGGAGATGATGGATTCTTTCTCGATCAAATCGCGCTTCAAAGAAGACAGAACTTGCTGCTCGGTGACTTCAATGGCGTTGAGAACAAAGAAGCCATGCAATACGAAATATTCAGGTGGAAGCAGTTCCATCCATACATCTGGATCGGCTAGGTTGGCAAACAAACGTTTCTTGGCCGTTTCCGTCAGGGTTGGAGGCTCGCCATTGGTTTTGACGGCCATGAAGCGCCCATCGAATTGCATCTTAAAGTGCCGGTCTAAGCCCGTGTCCGGATCCGTGGCCGTTAAAATAAGTGGGTATTCAAAGTCGAGTTCGATGTCATAGACCTGATGGAGAATAAATGTATAGGCATGCAGCAGTCGCACCTGCTGTACGGTTTGTCCATCAACGTTCGCGCGGCCGCTAAGCATCCCGTGTTCGGACGTCAACAATTGCTCGAAGCAGGGGGTGGCGTAAAAACTCCGCAGCTGAAATGGAACAAGCGCTGCTGCATACGTGCCATTCCAGAAGGCTTTGGGAAATGCAAGAAGCATGAGGAGGTCGATGAGCT
>JAPULM010000218.1 GCA_027294925.1 bacterium | reverse complement strand
CAGGATGAACGGTTGGCCGATTTTACCGTACCAGAAATTTAGCTGAGGCGATGACATAAATTTTCGCCAAGGTGTCATATGGTTGTATAGCGGCGTCCGTTCCCCGCAGAGATCACCTGTCTTGGTCTAGCGCGGAAATTGTTTTTCGATCCATTGGCGTTCTTCTGCTTCGTCATCGAAGTAGAAAAAACGATGGAACAATTTGGTGGGAGGGCGGGTTTCCGCCATCGCTTTACGTTGTGTCTCGGTTGCCGGAATATCAGCTTGCAGGGTTTCCGGATCGATGACGACACCATAATCACGGTGTGCGGCTTCGAGAGAGATGAAATGACCCCGTACATCCCTCTCCACGTCTGTAATTTCCCGCTCCAGAGGGTTACCCCAACCTCCCCCACCAGCAGAGTAGATACGGACCAGGTCGCCTTTGCGCCAGATGTTGTCGTCTGAAAACGATTTGACTTCTTTTTCATCGGGCGTGCCGGGGTTGAGCACCACACGACTGGTGCTGCCTCCCATACCACCGGCGACGCCGAAGGTTGGAAAACGGTTGTGTTCCACCCGCAGGCCAAACGTCCCTTCATCGGCCAGGAGTCGGATATCGCGGATGATGCCACAGCCGCCACGGTATTGGCCAGGCCCTCCTGAGTCGGGACGCAGGGCGTAGCGTTCCAGACGTAAGGGATATTCCATATCGATGAATTCAGCAGGATAGTTCTGATTGTGACGTTGGTAGATGGCGTCGTGGCCGTCGGCAAAAGGCCGCGCACCATGACCGACGGCGATGCCATCGGTACATAGTAACCCTTCGCCGCTGACGGGGTCTTTCATGCGCCAGTAGGCAATGATATAAACGGCGCTACCGGCCATGACATTACCGCCAGTAGCCTTGGCGATCGTTGCCCGTACAGCGCTACGCAACTTGTGGAAGGTATGGGCTCGGCAGCCCAGGGCCGCCGGCCAATTGGGCTGTAGGATACTGCCTTGGCGCAACTGGACATCGTCAATACAAGCCACCAATCCCTGATTCATCAATAACGATGTATCGAAGCTGTGAAAATACTGACCGAAATAAGAACTCAGAATAACAGGATTGGTGATGAAGTTGATCGAACCCTTGGCCTGATCGTCGCTTTCTCTGAGATCCACACTAATGTGGTCATCCTGACGGATGAGGCTCATCTTGAAGGAATACCATCGATCCGTCGCGCCATCAGTGTCCAAATAATCGCTAACCGTGTAGGTGCCGGGCGGAATAAGTTTTAGAGCTTGCTGGCGGACGAAGTCGCCGGTCTCTTGCTGAAACATGCTGAATGCCTCGAGCATGGTTTCCTTACCATAGCGCTGAAATAACGCGACCAGGCGCTCCTCGGCTACTCTGGCAGCGGACATTAACGCCTGACTGTCGCCTTCTAACAGGTCAGGGTAACGCGAGTTGCGTAGGACGATACGATACACTTCGTCGTTGCGCTTGCCTTGGTCGATGAGCTTGACTGGGGGCACCAACGTTCCATCGTGGAAAATCTCCGTGTTGGCGGGACCGATGCTGCCCGGCCGGGCGCCGCCTAAATCCCAGAAATGAGCCCATGAGAAGCAATAGGCAACCAGCTCGTCATCAAAGAACACCGGCGTAATGAAGGTCATATCAGGTGTATGCGTGACAGCCCCACGAGAGATATACGGGTCATTGTACCAGTAGAGGTCTTTCGGCTTCATGCTCTCACGAGGATAGAAATCCCATACGCACCCTAACGCATCAGCGCCTTGGTCTTCGCCGTAGACGCTACGTCCGTCTCGATCTAGGAAACAGATACGATAGTCCTTCTTTTCCCGGATAAAGGCAGACATCGCGGTTCGTTCGATCACCATTTCACATTCTTGCCGGGCTGCTTTAAGCGAGCCTCTGATCAGCTGGCGTGTAATGGGATCCACGCCAGGCCGGGCGGCTTGTGTATCGTTACCTGTGTTCTGCTCTTGCTGTGTCATGTCGATAGGAGAACTCCTGCTCGGTGCCGTTGGCGGTGTTATGAGTCGTAAGACCCGACGGTTTTAGTTTGGCTATGATATCGTACCACCAGTGGTTGATTGAGTGTCCGGACGCAGGATCAAATTGCCGCTAGCATCTATTTGCCCGCACCAGCCAGGCGACACCACCAAGGTGCTGTCCGTTTGCTCTAAAATGGCAGGTCCGGCAATGGTAAAATTTGGCGCAAGTTTCTCGCGGCGGTACCTAGGGCAGTCGACAAAGCCACCTTCTTTGTCAAAATACACTGGCCGTTTCCCTATCAAGGCCTGCTCCGGGGGACCGGTCTCCGCAGGCAGCGACAGCGTCGGTCTGCGATTCAGTTGTCCGAGCGCCGTAACCCGTAAGGTCACAATTTCCACCGGCTGCTCAAGGGCAAAGCCATAGAGCTGCTTGTGCTGTCGGTGGAAGCTTTGCAGCAGCGCCTCCACACTCTGAGGCGTTACCTCCTGGGCATCGAAATCCACCGTCACCTCAAATCCCTGGTGCGCATAGCGCAAATCAGCCGAGCGTCTGAGTGTCCATTGATCCGACGGCACCCTTTCCACCTCTAACCAGTTTTGCCCCTTCCCCTCTAGCCCTAGATACACGGCTTGCATGGCGTCAAAGTCGTAGTGCGGGGGGCGCTGCAGGAAGGTACGTGCATAATCATTTTTGAAATCGCTTACCAATAAGCCGTAGGCCGATGCAACGCCAGGGTTCCGAGGTATGCAGACGACGGGCATGTCGAGCAGTTGAGCAACCTCGGTGGCGTGCATGGGACCGGCGCCGCCAAAGGCCACCAGAGCAAATTGGCGCGGATCGTGGCCGCGTTCGATACTCACCGTTCGGATGGCGCCCATCATGTTGTTGTCGACGATTTGCAAGATGCCACTGGCGGCCCGGTAAAGGTCTAAACCGAGTGGCCGTGCAATGTTGTCTTCAATAGCTCGCTTGGCCGCTTCGACGTTCAATTGAAGTGCACCATCTAGTAGAGAGGGAGCGATCCGTCCTAGTACCAGGTTGGCGTCGGTCACCGTGGGTTCGGTTCCACCTCGATCGTAACAGACCGGTCCGGGCTCAGCACTGGCACTACGGGGGCCCACCATCAAGTTGTTGGATGGTGTGAGCCAGGCAATACTCCCACCTCCAGCTCCAATCGTGTGGATGTCCAGCATGGGCAACTGTATGGGCCAATTACCCAGCATGCCCTCCGCTGTACAGGTTACCCCTTGTTTGGTGATCAGGGATACATCAGTGCTGGTGCCACCCATGTCAAACGATACAAGGTTGTCAAAACCGCTGGCCTGGCCGAAGTGTAGGGCGCCCATGACGCCCGCTGCAGGACCGGACAAGGCGGTATAGACCGGCTGTTGGGTGGCGCTATCCGCCCCGATAACACCGCCGCCGGATTGCATAATCAGCAAGCGTGCGTCGATGCGGCGCGCTTTTAATTCGCGGCTGAGGTTGGCAATATAATGGCTGACCTGAGGCATGACGTAGGCGTTAAGAACGGTGGTCATGGTGCGCTCATATTCTCTGAACACCGGTAACACCTCGGAGGACAGGGAGACCATGGCGGCTGCATGTTCTTCTAAAATAAGTTCTCGTACACGCTGTTCATGGGCTGCATTGGCATAGGCGTGGATGAGAGAAACGGCAATGGCGTCAATACCGGACGTCTTGAGCTGGCGGGCGGCCTGCCGAACGGCTTCTTCGTCCAGCGGGATGACAACCCGTCCGTCGAACTCGAGCCGTTCCGGAATCTCGTAGATGTTCTCCGGTGGTATAGGTCTGGCAGGCTTCATCCAGGTATAAGGGCTGGCGAGACGATCCATGGCATGACGGGCGATCTCTAGTACATACTTGAACCCGTCGGTGACCATCAAGCCTACGGTGGCACCGCGCCCTTCCAGAATCGCGTTGGTGGCGATGGTGGTGCCGTGGTAGATGTGTTGCAACGCTTCGGATTGCACCTGCGATACGCTGAGTATTTGCGTCAGGCCATTGAGGAATCCCTGTGAGGGATCACCGGGCGTTGAAGGTGTCTTGGCCAGTTGATAGTGTCCCTTCTCCAGGTCGATGAGCACCACATCAGTGAAGGTTCCGCCTATGTCTATCGCCAATTCATAATGTGCCATACCAGCCTATCATTACCTTTCCGGACATCGTTCAAACGATAGGAAAATACCCGTACTGTGTAGCGCTAAAAAACGCCTCATTATCGGCCTGACAAGGTTGTAAAGTCAACAGCAAACGCAAGACTTCGCAATACTGGCGAGTCCCCAGGTGGTGATAAATTTTATTTTTTCAGGTCAGACCCAGACGGCTCATCGTGCACCACCCGCCGCATCGTTTTCATGCTGCTGATCGTGGCCCTGCTGACTGCCGGCAGCCAGCACGAGCTGTGGGACCTTCTTGAGCATTGAGGGCATAGACGGCACAAAGACGTCTTCAGCGGCTTTTTACCCCTAAAACAGGGTCTGCTGACAATTTCTTTGCGCTTGACGTCGATGCAATGATATAGACGTTTATGGCATAATGACTTGCGATGAGGCTAAACGATGAATCAATCTGGCCAAGCGCGGCATAGTAGGGAATATGCAACTCATTGTTGGATTGGGAAATCCTGGACCTAAGTATGCGAACACACGCCATAACGTCGGCTTTATGATCGCTGACGCCATTGCTGAACGGACACGTATGCGGCTTTCTGATGATAGCTTTGGAGCTGTGCCATTGTCGAAATTAAAGGCTCTGTTTGGATACAATAAGTTAGCTATTGCTGGCAAGGGATCCTATGCTGGACGCGCCTTCGCCCTGATCAAGCCGTTAACCCACATGAATCGTAGTGGCGCCGCAGTAGCCCATTATGTGCGAGCCTTACGACTTGAGCAACATGACCTGTTGGTTATTTTCGATGATATCAGTTTGTCGCTTGGAACCATCCGGCTGCGGAAAAAAGGCGGTGCCGGGGGGCATAACGGGATGCAGGACATTATCGATCAATTGGGCACGTCCGACTTCCCGCGGCTGCGCGTTGGCATTGGCAGCGATTTCGCTCGTGGACAGCAAGTTGACTATGTCTTGTCGCCTTTTGCCGAGTCCGAAAAGCCTGACTTGGAGGATGCCATGGCGCAGGCCAAGGACGCGGTTTTGACGTTTTTACGAGAGGGGTTTGACATTGCGATGAATCGGTTCAATCGCCGAGGATAATTGAGTGGCGTGATCGAGCTTAACCCCGCGTTCCTCCATGAGTTCTTCGACGCGGCGCGTGCTCAGCGGGTAGGCCAAATACCAACAGACGCCCATGAGAATAACCTCTGGGGGAAAATGCGCACCTTTGAAACTGATCACCATCGTCTCGCTCCCTCATCAATGACGCTGCTCATAGAGGGAGATCATATCTCAAGTCGACTCAAATAAAAATTGCGACAGAACCGGGAAATTACCACGTGTGACATAGGCCGCCTCATAAAAAAGGGTATAACATGACCGACGATGATGTGTACTTATCGATA
>JAPULM010000217.1 GCA_027294925.1 bacterium | reverse complement strand
CTGAATGGGAGAGGCGTGGCGGAAGTGTGCTATGATGACGTTACAGGATTGGGCAGCGTGGTGTTCGCACGGCAACGGTTCTAAGACGATTCTAAAACGGCCTTGGAGGACAGCTCAATGAACGAAGAACCCTCGGTACAGCGTCGGCTCGTCGCCATTCTGGCCGCCGATATGGCTCTGGCTACAGCCGTCAAATGCGCGGTTGAGACCCAGACCGTCATGGCGGCGCGCAACGAGGAGAGCGGAGACGTCTCAATCGCTAAATGCCTTGATATGGGCCACTTTACGGCCGGTGACAAAAATTACCGATGCACCGTTCTCACCCCTTGAAGATGAGTTCGTATTGTAGCTGTTTGTACAGTCAGGAACGTTTATAATGAGACGCCGACCTTCAAGGGTGCTTAGGAGAACATCGCCTTATTTTAGTCATCGTAGGTATGCATGACCCCACAAGACCTCCCTATTTACGACATTGCCGATGCCATTGCCGAAACCTTGACCACGCAGTCTCGCCTGGTGCTTACCGCGCCCACCGGCTCCGGAAAGTCGACCCAGGTGCCGCAAATCTTGCTTGATCGTGGTCTTTTGGGTTCAGGGGAAGTGGTGGTGCTACAACCGCGGCGGCTGGCCGCCCGTCTGCTAGCTAGCCGGGTGGCTGAAGAACGTGGAACGTCCCTTGGCGCCGAAGTCGGCTATCAGGTGCGTCTGGACCGCAGACTCTCCGACGCCACCCGTGTGCTGTACGTGACCGAGGGCATTCTCCTGCGCCGCTTGCTGAGCTCGCCGCATCTCGACCGGGTGTCGGCTATTCTATTCGACGAATTTCACGAACGGCATGTGTATGGCGACATCACCCTGGCGTGCGCCCGTATGCTGCAGGAAAGCACCCGTCCGGACCTGAAGTTGGTGGTGATGTCCGCCACTCTCGATACGGCTTTGGTTCGCAATTATCTGGACGACTGCCCGCTGCTGTCGACTGTGGGACGCACCTATCCGGTTGACATCGACTACCTACCCCGGCCCGTTGATCGGCGCCGGCAGCCGGTTTGGGACACGGCTGCCAACGCCTTTGAGCAGCTCGTCAAGTCAGGCGTGGACGGTGATGTGCTGGTGTTCATGCCGGGCGCTTATGAGATTGGGCGTACCATCGACGCTATCGGTAATCTGTCCTGCGCGCGTCGCTGGACCTTATTGCCGCTGTATGGAGAACTGCCGCCTGCTGAGCAAGATCGGGCCTTACGTCCCACGCCGGGCCGTAAGGTGGTGGTCGCCACCAATGTGGCGGAAACGTCGATTACCATCGACGGTGTGCATGCCGTCATCGACGCTGGTTTGGCTCGTATCGCCCGCTTCGATCCGCATCGTGGCATTAATACGCTATTAATTGAGAACATTAGTCAGGCGTCGGCTGACCAACGCGCTGGCCGCGCCGGTCGGACTGCGCCTGGTCGCTGCCTCCGTCTGTGGACCGAGCACGATCATCAAGGCCGTGCACGACATCATGTGCCCGAAATCCGTCGCATTGATCTCGCCGAGGTTTTTCTGCTGCTCAAAGCCCAGGGTATCGCTGACGTCCGCGACTTTGCGTGGTTGGAAACGCCAGGCGCGGCTGCTATAGATCGAGCCGAGCAACTGCTGCGCGATCTGGGCGCGGCTGATGCGCAAACCGGACATATCACCGACTTGGGTGAGCGCATGGTGTCATTCCCTGTACATCCGCGCTATGCGCGTATGTTGATGGCCGGGCATGCATACGGTTGCACCCAGGAAGCGGCATTGATTGCCGCCCTAACTCAAGATCGGGACCTCCTGATGCGGCGCCAACCGCGGCATGTGCAAGCGGCCCGCGAAGACCTCCTAGGGGAGCGGGCTGATTCGGATTTCTTCATCCTGATGCGGGCCTGGCGCTATGCGCAGCAGAACGGCTTTGGTCTGGATGCCTGCCGCCGTCTGGGCATCCATGCCGGCGCCGCACGGCAAGTCATGGCTTTATTTCAGCAGTTCCTACAGGTAGCGCGAACACAGGGGCTGATGATCAATGAGCGCGGTGCCGATGCGGACGCGGTACGCAAGTGTATCCTGACGGCATTTATTGATCAATTGGCCTTGCGGCGTGACCAAGGGACGCTACATTGTAACCTGGTGCACGGACGGCGTGGCGAGTTGGCGCGTGACAGTGTGGTGCGCCATAGTAAGTTATTGGTGGCGGCGGAGATCGACGAGATTGAACATGCGCACCGCGAGCTGCGTGTGATTCTGCGCCGCGCTACAGCGGTGGAAACGGTGTGGTTGGCTGAGCTTTATCCCGACCTGCTGAGCGAGCAGGCTGAGGTGACGTTTGACGCCACAGGTAAACGCGTTGTGATGAATGAGTTGACCTGTTTTCATGACCTGGTCCTGGCCAGCAAGCGTGCTGCTGAGCCCCCAGCGGAAAAAGCCGCCGCGTTGCTGGGGCGCGAAGTTGTGGCCGGACGTTTCAAGCTCAAATATTGGAGCCCGGCGGTTGAGCAGTGGATTGCACGCCTGAATAGCCTGGCAACCTGGTGCCCGGAGTTTGAATTATCTGCGATTGGCGACGAGGAGCGGCTGTTCCTGGTGCAGCAGATTTGCCTCGGCTGCTTTAGCGCCAGGGAAATTGTCGAACAGCCGGTGTGGCCGGTGCTCAAAGATTGGTTAGCACCAGGCCAGAACGAACTGTTGCAGGTCTACACGCCTGAACGGCTATCGCTGCCGAGTGGACGCAGTGGGCGCATCCGCTACGCGCAAGACGCCGCTCCGGTTCTCTCGGCTCGTATTCAAGATCTTTACGGCCTCGACCAAACGCCGACGATTGCGATGGGACGGCAAGCGCTGGTGGTCGAAATACTGGCGCCCAATCAGCGTCCTGTACAGGTGACGCAAGATCTCGCCAGTTTCTGGCGCGATACGTATCCGGAGGTGAAAAAACAGCTACAGAAACGCTATCCTAAACACGAATGGCGTTAAACCCGGCATCCTGTTTGCAATCACTTTACCTTCCACACCGGTTTACGCTTCTCGGCAAAGGCACGCGGGCCCTCGATCGCATCTTCCGAAGCATGCACTTGCTCGCCCAACGGGGCGCCAAGTTTGAGGGAATATTCGACCGGCAGATTGCGTCCGTGATAGACAATTTGCTTAATGGCGCGTATGGCTAGTGGCGCGCATAGCTTGATTTCGCCGGCGATGCGGTCGGCCAGGGTAAGCAACGCCTCACGATCCGGCGCCACTTCTTGAATCAAGCCAATCTGATAAGCCCGCTCGGAGGTTATACGCCGGCCGGTCAACTGCATATATAAGGCTTCGCCGAGCGGCACCATACGCGATAGGTTGTGCAATCCATAACCGGCGGTTAGGCTCCAACGCGGCTCAGGCAGACCGAATTCGGATTTCTCTGTGGCAATGCGGATGTCGCACTGCAATGATAACTCCAGGCCGCCGGCGACACAGAAACCGTCGATGGCGGCGACAATTGGCTTAAACACCTCCATATCGATAAACGTTTGCCTGAGACCCGGGCGACTTTGGCCGGCGGCGTCACTGCGCGCCCGATCTTTTAAATCCATTCCGGCTGAAAAGGCGCGGCCGCCGGCGCCGAGCATAATCGCCACCAGCATGTCGGGATCGTCGCGAAAGTCAAGTAAGGCTTCCCGCAGACCCGTTCGCAGTTCTTGATTCAAAGCGTTCAAGACATCTGGGCGGTTTAGGGTAATGTAGGCGACCTGATCTTTTTTTTCGTACAGGATTGTTGACGTCGAGAGTTCCATACGGTTTCCCCTTATGGTTAATACATGAGTCGAATCCACCCCAAGTGCTCATCCGCGTAGCAGCGCTTGGCCTGCCGACAGGGCAGCTTGCCAAGCTGCCGTATCTTGCTTGATGGCGGCAAACGGCAACGGTGCTGCAGGCGCTTGCTCGTCCGTTTGTAATCTCAGCTGCCACCATCCCACGTTATGCCAGGCGCCAAGTTTGTAGCCAACGTTGTGGTACACGCCAATGGCCTCAAAGGCAAGGGTTTCATGCAGGCTGACACTGGCCGTGTTGGGCAACGTGATACCGGCGTAAGCGTTATAAAACCCTTGTCGGGCAAGCAGACGGAACAACGCTGTGTATAAGGCGCGGCCGGCGCCAGAGCGACGGCTATCGGCATCAATATAGACCGAAACATCGACAGACCACTGATAGGCAGCGCGGGCTCGATGCGTGCTGGCATACGCATAGCCCAGAACCTTGCCATGACCTTCATAAATCAGCCACGGCAAGCGTCTCAGGGTGTCCGCGACGCGCTGCTGCATCACCTGCACGGTTGGCGGTTCAAGCTCAAACGAAATCGCAGTGTGTCTAACAATCGGGGCATAAATGGCCACCATGTCCGCTGCGTCTTGCACCGTTGCGATGCGTATGATGGGCGTCATGGGCGTACCCCTTT
>JAPULM010000216.1 GCA_027294925.1 bacterium | reverse complement strand
GTGGGCAACTGGATCAAGCGGACCAAAGCAATATGGGTCATGATAGCCGGAACCGCCTTCTTCGAGCCTTCGGAGATAACCTACCGCATGCTTACCTACGAGTAGGCCTAATAAACCATCGGGTCAGGTCAGCCAAGTCGAAGCACCCAGTAGCCACTCAGCTGCGCCACCTGGGTGGAAAACACGCTGTCCGCTTGGTCATGACCCAGCGCGGTGCGCATTTCGCGTATCCAGCAATCATGCTGATATTCATGGTTAATGATGCTGACAAGAATCGGCACCACCGCCTGCAGCAACTGTTGCGTTGCCGGGCGCTCGCCTGCCAGGATAGCGTCGATGCGGGCATGGGTGCGTTGCGCAATGGTGTCGCGATAAGCAAGGATGACGGCGAGTGATGGCAGCTCGCCACGCTTTTCCTCGGGGTTGGCGGAATCGAAGCGCGCATCGAGTTGCGGGTCGAGACTTGCTTCGGCATCGAGCAGATTGCGGATCATGTAATGATTGACGGCGGCTTGATGCCCTAGATGCCATCCAATGGCGCTGCTTTTGGGCCTTGGGCGCCATTGGATGTCTGCTTCGCTAAGATCATCGTAGAGGCTTTGGCTATAGCGCCGCGACAAATCATATTCGTTACGCAGCATGTTGAGGTCCATCATACACGCTCTCCTACGAAAAAACGCCACGGTGACAGATTTCAGATTTGTCCTCAGCCAAATTTTCGGTCAGTTTAAACCGCTTAATAAATGCCCGAACAAGCGTAAGCTGTCGACATTGTGCACCGACATAAAATGATTCACATAGGGCAAGGCGGTGCTCATGCCTCTGCAGATGGGCTGGTAGCCCGAACTACCCAGTAATGGATTGAGCCAGATCACCTGATGGCAATGCGCTTTCAACCATGCCATTTGCTGATCCAGTAGGTCAGTTTCGCCAGTGTCCCAGCCATCGCTGATGACGATGACCAGGGTTTTTGAGGTGACCAGACGCGGCGCCCATTGATGATTGAACGTTTGCAGGCAGGCGCCAATTTGCGTGCCGCCGGACCAGTCGTGCACCGTGTTGGCAATGAGGTCAAGGGCTGTATCAATGTTGCGGCGCCGCAGCAATGGTGTAATGCGAGTAAGACGTGTGCTGAAGACGATGGTTTCAACCCCGCGTAGCCCGTTTTGCAAGCCGTAGAGGAACTGTAACAGAAAGCGCGAATAGACATCCATCGAGCCGCTGACGTCGCACAACACCACCATTTTGGTTTTACTGACTTTGGGGCCGCGTTTGACCAGCTCCACCACTTCCCCGCCGTATCGTAAACTGCGGCGCATGGTGCGGGAGGGGTCAATCTGGGTGGCTTTTGCTTTTTTGCGTTGGCGGCGGCTCAGGGTGGTGGCCATCTGCCGCGCCATGCTCATAATGAGGCGCTGCACGCGCAACAACTCTTGTTCCGACATCTTGCCAAAGTCTTTGCGGCTGAGGATTTCTTCAGGGCTATAGAGGGCGATCGAAATCTGTTCTTGTTCCTGTTCATGCTCGCCGTTGCCTTGATCTTGCAGTTGCAACTGGACAGGCTTTGGCGCGGCGGGCGGTAGCTCGCTACCATCCTCCCAGCCGGGTAGACACGGATCGGGCGGCATAGCCCAGGATGGCCCCTGCCAGAATTGTTCATAGAGCTGGTGAAATAAGGCACGATCGGCGCTGCGAGAAATCAGATTGGCTTCCAACACCGTATAGAAATCGCCGCGTTTGAAACAATCAATGGTCAGCAGAGCCCGGAAGGTATCGATGATTCTGCCGGCGCTAACGTCGATCTGATGGGCGCGTAGCAGGTGACAAAACTCTAGTATCTTCTGCGCGATGATGTCGACCGCACGTTGTCCAAGGCGGTCGATAAACTCAGTTGGAATGTGCGGATCCAGTTCGTAACGTGCTGAGGATGTTTTCAAGCAGGTCTTCATCAGCTTTATCCATATCCTCCTTATACTTTAGGACACATCCGAGGGTCTCTTTAATGGTTGGAATATCTAAGCGCTGGTGTCCTAAAAACAGTAAGGCGCGGGCCCAATCCAGGGTTTCAGCCACCCCGGGCCGCTTGTAAAAATCTTGTTGACGCATCATCTCGACGAACTGACAAATTTGCCTGGCAAGGTCTTTGCCAATGTGTGGCACTTTGGTGCGGACGATCTCGAGTTCCTTGTCAAAGGTTGGGTAGTCGATCCAGTGAAACAAACAGCGCCGTTTGAGTGCGTCATGGATTTCCCGCGTGCGGTTCGAGGTGAGAATCACCAGCGGCAGCCGGTCGGCTTTGATGGTGCCAATTTCCGGAATGCTGATTTGAAAATCGGACAGCACCTCCAACAAGAATGCTTCAAACTCTTCGTCGGAACGATCCACTTCGTCGATCAACAAAACCGTTGGCTGTTCCGGCCCGCTTTGTATGGCTTCCAACAGAGGGCGTTTAATCAGGAATGATGCACTATAGATTTCTTGCTCGATATCTGCCGTTGAGGTGGCGCTTGCCACTTCAGCCACTCTAATGTGCAACATCTGACGCGGAAAATTCCACTCGTAAAGGGCGGTGTTGACATCGAGGCCTTCGTAACACTGCAAGCGGATCAGCTTGGCCCCGAGCGTGGCGGCCATCACCTTGGCCACTTCGGTTTTGCCGACCCCGGCTTCACCTTCCAGGAGAATCGGTTTTTCAAGTTGCATGGCGAGAAAAATAACCGTTGCAAGCGAGCGGTCGCAGATGTAATCTTGCGACTGTATGGCGGCTTGCAACGATTCGATTGAGTCAAACTCCATGTTTGGTTACCTTACATAACGTCGATATAGATGGGCAACATTCTTCCACGATCGCCGCCCTCAGGTCAGATTCATTTCTTTAACATCATCGTCAATTTGCAATGTCGCTTGGGTTGCCTGCTGCACCGCGTCCGGCGTCATGCCCGGTGCGACTTCTCGTAGCAGCAGGCCCTGCGGCGTCACCGCAATTACCGCCAGATCGGTAATAATGGTATCCACACAGCCAATCCCGGTGAGCGGATAAGAACAAGCGTCGACAATTTTAGAGTCGCCGTTTTTGGTGCAGTGTTCCATTGTCACCACCACCCGTTTGGCGCCATTGGCCAGATCCATGGCGCCACCGATATTGCCGTATTGACGACCCAGAACACGCCAGTTGGCTAAATCGCCCTGGGCGGAAACCTGGAAACCACCGAGGATGGTCATATCGAGATGACCGCCACGGATCATCGCAAAAGAGGTGGCGGAGTCAAAACAACAAGCGCCTGGCTGTAGGGTAATGTATTGCGCCCCGGCGTTAATCAGATCCGCGTCCTCTTCCCCTGCCTCGGCCAGAGGACCACAGCCAAGCAGGCCGTTTTCGGCATGCAGGATAATTTCGACCCCTTCTGGCACATAGTTGGCGACTAGGGTCGGAATACCGATCCCAAGGTTAACGGCAAAGCCGCTTTGCAGTTCTTGCGCTGCGCGCTGGGCAATTTGCTCACGACTAAGTCCACTTGTCATCGATCTCTCCCTTGACGACGCGCTGGACGAAGATACTTGGCGTCACGATGCTGTCGGGGTCGAGTTCCCCGACCTCGACAATTTCTTCCACCTCGGCGATGGTGATGGTCGCCGCCGTTGCCATGATCGGATTGAAATTGCGGCTGGCGAGGCGGTAGAGGAGGTTACCCATACGATCGGCTTTGTAGGCTTTGATCAACGCGTAGTCAGTGCGTAGGGCATGCTCCATCAGGTAGGGTTTGCCATCAAACTCGCGCACCTCCTTGCCCTCGGCGACCTGAGTGCCAACCCCGGTGGGCGTAAAAAACGCCGGCACGCCAGCCCCGCCGGCCCGAATACGTTCGATCAAGGTGCCTTGCGGCACCAGTTCCACTTCTACTTTACCAGCCTCAATTTGAGCGCGGGAATACAGCGTTTGTCCCGCCTCTATAAACGATGATGGGACAACCGGAAAGGATGAGATCAGCCTGCTAATCTGTTCGTTGGCAAATAATTCTTCATAATCAAAGCCCGGATTGTTGACAACGGCGGTTAGATTTGTCACACCACGTTCTTTCAGGGCGAGGATGAGGCTAACCGGCAAACCGGCGCGGCCAAAGCCGCCAAACATAATGCTGGCGCCATGCGCAATATCAGCAATGGCGTCGCGTGAACTAGGATACACTTTCTCCATGGGCAGTCTTCCTTGCATAGGTCCGGATGTCTCTTTGTATGTATCATGTTTCCATCCAACCGGCAAGGATGCTATAGTCAATCAGATGCGCTATCATTTATCAGAGTCCCTACACAGCCTTTGATGTTGAGTCATGACCTACACCGTTAAAGAAATCTTTTATACCCTACAAGGCGAAGGCGCTAACGTCGGCCGCCCGGCCGTGTTTTGTCGTTTTACCGGTTGTAATTTATGGACAGGTTTGGAAAAAGACCGCCCTACGGCTATTTGTCAATTCTGTGACACCGATTTTATCGGTGTTAATGGGCCGGGTGGCGGCCGTTTTGCCACCTGCGATGATCTGGCTAATGCAGTGGCAGCGCAGTGGCCTGCCGCCGCGGCTGGCGGGGCGCGGCCGTTTGTCGTCTGTACGGGCGGCGAGCCCTTGTTGCAACTGGATGCGATACTGCTGCAGGCACTGCATGAGCGAGGTTTTGAAGTGGCGATCGAGACCAATGGCACACGTTTACCACCGTCGGGGATTGACTGGGTCTGTGTGAGCCCTAAAGCCTATGCCGAACTCGTCTTACGGTGCGGGGATGAACTCAAGTTGATCTTTCCGCAGGACGGCGCGCTGCCTGAGCGTTACGAGAAATTAGCCTTTCAACACTTTTTACTGCAGCCCATGGATGGCCCTGAGCGTTTACGTAACACGCAACTGGCAATTGCCTACTGTCTTGCCCATCCGCGTTGGCGACTCAGCATGCAAACGCATAAATACCTGGGCATTCCGTAAGGGGGTAAGCGATGGAGATTTTTAGACGGTTCACTATCGAAGCCGCGCATTGCCTGCCGCACGCCCCACCCGGTCATAAATGTCAGCGCTTACACGGCCACTCGTTTCAGATTGATATCCATCTGCGTGGCGAGGTGCAGTCAGAGCCCGGTTGGGTGATGGACTTTGCCGACATTAAAACTGCCTTTCAACCCCTCTACGACCAGTTGGATCACCATTATCTCAACGAGGTTGAGGGTCTGTCGAATCCCACCAGCGAAAACCTGGCGATGTGGATCTGGCAGCGCTTGCAGCCGTCGTTGCCCGGCCTCTGCAAGGTTGTGGTGCATGAAACCTGCACCAGCGGCTGTGTGTATGAGGGTAAAAGTTAGATTGTGTAGACTTATGATGATACTGGCCAGGTATCATCACAGGGTGCGCCGCCCAGCAACTAGCTTGCCTTGCTCCAGATTTTCCAGATATTCCAACATGCCCTGATTAAATGCCTCTGGGCGTGCGTTCATCGAATCGTGCGGCGCCTCTTTGATCGATACAAAATGGGCTTGCGGGAGATGCGTTAAGAGCACCTCCGCACCGCGGTGCATCACATCGTCCGTGCCCATCATAATGACCACTGGCATGTTGAGCGAGCGGGCCGCCTCGGTGAGCCAGGCTTCGCGCCAGGGTAACGCCTCACCAACCCCGAGATAGCCGTTGAGTGGCTGATGGGCATAGCGCGTGACAAAGATGTGCTGCTCTGTCTCGCTTGCCTGGACAAAGGGTGGCACTGTTTTCTCGGCAATTTGCTGCCGCGCGTAGTCTACCATGCCGCACGCACGTACCAGCTCTAGTGCTCGCTGCCGTGTCTGTGCTGCAATGGGGTCATTGTCGGGATCCGGTGGCTGATGCCCGGCGTCGATGTTGCAAATTAACGCTGCTTTGGTCATCTCCGGATGCCGGGCCGCAAACCCGGCAGTGGTGGCGCCACCCATGGAGTGTCCGGCGATGTACGCCTGTTTGACGCCAAGATGTCGCAACAGGGCATGCATATCCGCCACCAGATGGCTGAGTGTATAGTGCTCCTTGCCGGCCGGCGCTGATGATAGGCCATGCCCGCGGGCGTCGTAGGCGATCACCTGATAGCGTTCGGCCAGCAGCGGAATCTGATGTTTCCACAGGTTGATGCTAGTGCAATAACCATGCGCCAGCACGATCGGAAACCCCTCGCCGTAGGTTTCATAGTACAGATCAACATCGTTGACATGTGTAACCGGCATATTGATTTCCTTTCTGGCTTATCAAATGGTTGCAAACTAACCCACTTTACCCTACCCTCCTCTGACCTTCTTGTCCAGGTGCTGTCATGAGTGCCTAGACAAAAGTTTTTCCGCCTAGGGTTGGTATATCCATTTCCTGCTCTGGAGTCCGGTGTTGGGTTTTGCTAAGATGGGTGACATCATTAGACATGCGTGCTCCCCCACCCCGTGCCGGGCTGCGCATGGATTTATACGATGTTTGAACGGTTTTTGTTCCACAATAAGGGGACGGTGGCTGTTTGGCAGTTGCTAAACCTTGTCCAGATAACAACATAGTCGATGGAGGCATGAGACTTATGGAGACGGTAGGAACCGGTAAATATACCTATCGGCTAATTGAGCATTGGGCCAAGCTGCCGGCCGGTGAAACATTCGCCCATGTCAGCGCGATCGCTGCCGATTCTCAAGATCGGGTCTATGTTTTTCAACGTAAAGACCCGCCCGTGGTGGTGTTTGATCGAGACGGCAACTATCTGGGTTGCTGGGGTATCGGCGCCTTTAGCAATCCGCATGGCATCTACATTGCCGATGACGTGGTGTATCTGACCGACCGCGATGATTCCGTTTGCCTCACCTACACCCTGGACGGTAAGCCGCTGCAGGTGTTAGGCCAGCGTGGGGTGCATTCGGACACCGGCGCTGAGCGTCCCGGTGAGGTCGTGCCGCGCGCTGCCGGGCCGTTCAACTATCCGACTGAAATGGTTCCCGCCCCATCCGGCGAACTCTATGTGGCCGACGGCTACCGCAACGCCCGTATTCACCGTTTTACCGACGACGGTCGCCTGCTGAACTCCTGGGGGCAACCCGGTAAGGAGGCGCCCAATCAATTTCACCTGCCTCACAGCCTGGTGGTGGATAAGACCAATACGGTCTACGTGTGTGACCGGGAAAATAACCGCGTCCAGGTTTTTTCCGCCGATGGCCACTACCAAGCCATGTGGGTTGACTTGCGTCGTCCGCTGGATATTTCCATTGACCCGGACGGCCTGTTTTGCATCAGCGAGGGCGGCATCAACGGGTTGTCGCCGCGCATCAGCCTGATGGACAATCTCGGCATGGTGGTGGCGCGCTGGGATGCCCTATCAGCCCATGGCAGTTGGATCGATGCGCACGGTGATATTTATCTGGCGCTGGGCACGACGTACCGGGTGGACAAGTACGTGCGGTGTTGAATGCACGCTGCTGCGCATCCCTGCGAGCGTCGTCGTCCCGCCTGTATGGGTGGCCACCGGTGTGAATTCCTACCCCCCTTTGCTCCAGGGAAGTGGCGTGGTGTCTGTCCAGGCGTCCGGTCGGATGCCGAATGCTTCGATAAAGCGCTGCCATCCCGAGGCGATTGACAGGGCCGCACCAAGTTCCAAGACCTCGTCATCGTCCAGCGCCTGGCGTAGCTCGGCATAGAAATCCGCCTCGATGTGGGGCCGGACGTCGCTGAGACGGTCGGCCAGGCGTAGTGCCGCGATAGTTGCTGGCGGAAGATCGGCGGTGTCGAGATCGCCAAGTGCGGCCTCGACCTCGACTTCGGTAAGTCCACTGCGCATCAACGATGCGCTGCGGGCGAGGCTTCAATGCACGCACTGATTGCGGGCCGCGAGGCGGAGACGGCACAGCTCCATCAGCTTCGGGTCGAGCTTTGAGCCCCCGGTGTAGACGAAGCTAACCCAGCTCAGGAAGAGTTTCAACACGGCAGGACGGCGGGCCAGCGTGAGAAACAGGTTGTCATCGGTGTAGGCCTTGTCAAACCACACCTCAAGCTGGTGCTGCAGTTCAGGCGCTAGCTGGTTGGGGTTGGCCTTGGGAAGATGACCGTGATCGTTCGCCATGAGATGCCCTCCAGGATATGACGCTTCCGATAACTATACTGATTTCCTGCTTTTGACGCTCGTACACTAATCCTGCCTGATGATACGATGCCCCCAATATCACGACAACCGAATATTTGGAGGGCGTCCCATGCAGTTGTGCTGCGTACCATCTTGTCGCTGTCGCTCACCTTTGCCCAGCGTTCCCTGGATGGCGCACCGCACCGCACTTTCTCAATGACCTGATGTCCTGCCTTGCCGATGCCGCGCGTCTCATACTGACATCGTGAGTGATGATGGCAACAAAGCTGCATGATATCACCGAACGGCGGGAGGGTTTTACCTCGCCCGCCGGTTTGCCTCGATCAATTCCCGAGCCCAGTCCGC
>JAPULM010000215.1 GCA_027294925.1 bacterium | reverse complement strand
TCGCCCCCCCAGTGACTTGGCTGCTCGGTGCCCTTCCACCTCGATAGGCCCTGACCGTGGGGATCGGCGTCGCGATCACGGTCATCATGTCGAGACAACTTTCCCCGGAAATACCGGATGAACCTTTTTTTAGCACCATGTAGCGGTTTGCGATTCTGCTACGCGACGTGCACCGCTCACTCTCCCACACCTTTAGAGAGCCAGTTGCTCAACTCGCTTCCGGAGCATCGGCAGGACATTACTCAATACCCACTCAACTCAACGCCACCGGAGGCCCGCCAGCTTCCACGGGCTTGCTAGACGGCTTGTCAACTAACCATTCCCGGGGCAAGGTACCTGCCGGAACGGGAACTCGACCTGGCGAAGCCGTCCACTTCGCTCCCCGGCGATCCGGGCGAGCAATGAATCTGAACTAATCTTGAAGTACGAGATGGTCTGCGGAAAATCATGATCAGGATTGGAAAATACCATGCTCGTGTCGGTCATCGCGGACGACTTGAAACTAGCCGCCGGCTGCCCTGATGGATGCGCTTCGTATACCCACCCAGACTCTTCTTCGTAGAGCAGGAGCAACTCATATCCCACTAGCTGGCCTCCACGAACCGTGCGGCTCATCCCCAGCAGTGTGCTGCCTCGAACCGCCATCCAATGCTCCTCAGTCACTAGCTCGCCTGCAGTCAACTCCCAACAGCCCGCCAGCCATAGTGGGGTTATGGCGGATGGCTTGTCACCTGCAGCCTGAGCAATGCTTATGCGTGGGAGAAGCACCATCACCAGGATGGTCAACACGCCAACGGTCATCCGCATATCTAACCTCCTGGCCTTGCTCGGCCTCGGCGGTGCTAACGCCGCCTCACGGATCTGCCCATCACCTGCAGGCGACCCCTCAAGGATCGCTCAACAAGTTGATCGATGCGAGGTAACAAAGAGCGAACAAACACAGTGAATTCCTTTGAAGCGTGCGCGCCCGACATGTGCATGGGCTTGTTAGTCGGCGATGCACGCCGTCGCACAGTGCCATTCACTTCAATTCAGCCCGAGCGTAGAGTTCAAGCATATCTGTCTCAGACGGCGGGGCCAAAACGTTCCTTGCCGCAAAGTCGTGCGCTTGCGGATAAGTCGTGGCTCGAATTCGTTCAGCCGCCTTCGCACGATCGTACGTGGTACACCGGAGCTGCACGTCGGGGCCAAGCAAGAGCCAATACGCGCCTGGCTCCCCGAACGGCATGCCCACGCTGCCCGCATTCACCACCCGAACCGCGCCGAGCTTACGGTCAAACTGCATGTGGGTATGCCCGCAAACGACTAGCGGCACGTTAACACCTTCAAAAACCGACATGAGGCGCTCGGAGGGCGTTAGACGGGTGAATATCTCCGTGTTGTTGCGGGGCGTGGCATGGCAAAACAGCACGTCCCCGACCTCGCGAAGCGCGAGCTGTAGGGTTTCGGGCCAACTCGCCAACGCCCGCTGGTGTTCGGGAGCCAGCTGCTCACCTGCCCACCGCACGACGTCGCGAAACTGCTCCGGGACGTGGCTGATTTCCGTCCCCGCCATTTGGGCGAGCACGTCACACTCGCCATTGCCCCGGATAAAGCGCGCTGGAATATCCAGGTCCAACAGACACGTGAGTGTCTCGATTGGCATCGGGCCCGGCACCACATCGCCCCCGACCACCACAAGGTCCACGTCTGCCCGTCGGATGTCTCGCAGGACCGCTTCGAGAGCGGGGAGATTGCCGTGAATATCATAGATTGCAGCGACGCGCATACCCAGATCTGCCGGTTTATCAAGGGACATCAAACCCCGCCTAGCGTCTCGCGATCCTGCTGCGAGGCCAATCTGCACATCACGCGTGCAAGGCGGCACCTACCCGCCAACCCAGGACTGCAGCTATCGCCTGTTAGTGCGCAGGGCCTGCCAGGCTCACAACTCAACGACTTCCTTAATCAAACGAAAGGCGCCGCCAGCTTCATGGGTTTGCTAGGCGGCAGGCTGCGAACCCCGGGTTGCACGAATCGCCGGAACATCTACAACCGAGTTCCCATGGCCGGTTGCTCCAGTGGACCAAGGCGTCCACCATTTGCTGGTTTGACGGCTGCTTCAACCGAGGAAGCGCCAACGCCGAGTCACGCCTTGTCAACGAATGTGACTCCGTACTCCTTACCGATCGCCTCGTAATCGTCGGGAGAGGCGGCCATGCGTTCCATCATGGTTTCGATACCTGCCGGGCCAAACCAAATCAAAACCCTGGCGTCCTTATCTGATTCGTTCTTGAAGTGATGAGCCACGCCTCGGGGAACATGCACAAATGTCCCTTGTCGTCCGACGATCCGTTGGCCGTCTGCCCGAAACACGAGTTCGCCATCCAAGACGTAAAAAGCTTCCTCTTCCCGAGTCTGTATATGCGGTGGCGGACCGGCTCCAGGTGGCACTCGGGCGTCCATTGCAAAGTACTTGCCGTTCGACTGAGGACCTGTGATTAGAAACCGATATGCGTCACCTGCACCGTGGACGGTGGTAACGTCATCGTCCGGATGAACAACTATCACTTCGGCCATTGCCCGCTCCTTTGATCCTCAAAACGATACCTGTCTTCTCCCGTGACCCAAGGCAGCCGCCTAACAGATCCGCCCGTAAGCTGGGGCGCGATCGCTTGGACGGACGGCTGCAAATCCCCCTGCGTGATCTGCCGTGCATGGCTCCTGCCCGCTATCGTGCCAAGCAAAAGCAGCGTGATTAGCAATAGTGAGTGGCTATGCATGGTGTCTCTGACGACGGGGCGAACCGAACGGACACGCGATCTCAACGGTACCGATGCGACGAGCCAAGCGATGGGCGCCGTCTAACGGATCCGCCCATCACCGCAGGCGACTCTTCAATGGTCGCCCAGTGACCTGAACGTTGCAAGGAACTAAAGAGCGAACGAACACAATGAATTCCTTTAAGCGAAAGCGCCGGTCAGGTGTATGGGCTTGTTAGGCGGCACCCCGTTGAGCGTATTCCGTCAGGTAACGAGCCGCCAGACAAAAACGCCAAACGCGATCAATCCAAGTACTGTGCGGACGGCGTGCAACTGACCCCATCGGCGCAACAACGTCGCCGCCTCGGCAGACTCCTTGTTCAAACCCGTTGCCAGGAGCTGCTTGTTGGTCGGCATGATCGCGAGGAACGTAAATGGTATGACGCTGCCAAGAATGAGGCCGGCGGCCAACCACCAGATCTCGCCCCCTTGCAACCACGCGCCGACGCCCGCCAACAGACCGACCCCAGCCAGCGATGCCTGCATGAGCGCAGCACGGCGATAGCTCGGTGCGAAAACAGTAGTCGCCACGGCGGTACCGCACTCCATGCGAGCCGGATGTTCGGCAACGTTAATGTACAGCGCGGCTCCGCCAAAGATGCCGGCGGCGAGTGTGGCGATAGCTTCGAGGATCATGCTGGACCTCCCGATTCTCGGAAGCTCAGGTGCCACCTAACGGTGCTGCCCATAAGGGCAGGCCTTTGTTTGCTAGCAAGATGATACAGAGCCCCTGACGTTACTCACCAGACCATCAACTCAATGCCAACGCCGGCCCGCCAGCTTCATAGGCTTGTTAGGCGCCATCAGTCCGCCAAACGGCTCAATCATCGGCCTCCAGCCACGGGCAGCGCACTGTTCCAGATATCATGCGCAACTTTCCAGGATCCATCCGCTTGACGTTCCCAGACCAGCACGTACCGGGTGGTGTCGCCGACGGTTGCACCGCCTACTGACATCGTCATTCGCCACTCGCCGTGACTGACAGCCCAGTCTCCCGCGACCCGCACCGCGCCAACGGTGGTTGTCGCCTCTTCGACGGTCATGCCCTCGAACATGCGCTGCGACCACGCTTCGATGGCCTCCGCTCCCATAAGGGCAGCTTCGTTCGGCGGAACGAGCACCGCATCATCAGTGACGAAGGTCGCTGCACGTGCGGCGTCTCCCGCCTCAAACGCTGCTACCCACTCATGAGTCGTGCGGGTGATGTCGGCAACGTCGTCTTCGTTTGATGACGGCGGGGCGCATGCCGCAGCCGCCCAAAGGATGCCGAACACCGTGTTGTATCGGATCTTACTCATTTCTCCTCCTTCGAATGGCGCCTAACGGATCTGTCCATCACCTGCAGGCGACTCCTCAAGGACCGCCCAGAACTTTGAACGTTGCGGGAAACCTGTGACCGAACAAACACAATGAATTCCTCTGAAACGAGCGCTACTGTCTGGTGCATGGGCTTGTTAGACGGCGGCGCCTCTACTACCTGTAAGAACCTGCATGTATCGAAAGCCTGCATGTA
>JAPULM010000214.1 GCA_027294925.1 bacterium | reverse complement strand
GACCCTGAGGCGCCCAAGCATCGGGGCATTAGTATGTTCATTGTCGACATGCAAAGCCCGGGCATTCGCATCTCATCGGTTCCAACCCTAGCCGGATGGACCCACCATGCGGTCTACCTCGACCACGTGCGCGTGCCGCGCGACATGCTGGTGGGCGAGGTAAACCAGGGCTGGCAGCTCATCATGGGCGCTATCGACTTCGAGCGTGCAGCGCTAGCGGCACCTGGCCTGGTGGCGTACCAAATCGACCGCTTGCTGGCTTATTGCAGCGGCACCCAGAACGATCAGGCCAGTCTACTCGCTGATCCGCTGATACAGGACAAACTCGTCGAGCTTGCCATCGAAGCGGAGGCCGCCCGACTGATGAGCTACTGGGTCGCCTCGATGCATGCCCAGGGGCAGCTGCCCCAACATGAAACGTCACTAGCGGTCTTGTACAAACGCGAAACCGCCCGTCTTGCTGATGTTATTGGACTGGACATTCTGGGACCCTATGCCCCCCTGCAGGGAGAGTCGAGGTGGGCCAAACTGGCGGGTGAAGTCGAAGCGGAGTACCGCGACCATCTTTACTTCCAATTTGCTGCCGGCGGCAATGATATAACACGCAATATCATTGCCAATCGCGGACTCGGATTGCCACGCTGAGCCAAAACGTATCGATCAGAGGAGCTTGCCATTGCATGGACATCGTCTTAACCCGAGAACAAGATCTGCTGTTTAAAACCGCTCTGGATTTTGCCCAAAACGCTCTCACGCCTGACCAGATTCGAGCCCTCGCTGAGCAGGAACCCGCCTTTGATTCTAACCTCTGGCGCCGCATGGCTGAGATGGGCTGGGCCGGAGCCATGTTTACCGCCGACTATGGTGGCTCCGGCCTAACGCTTTTTGAGCTGGCCTTAATCATTGAGGCTTGTGCGCAGGCAGCCCTACCGCATCCGTTGTTCTCAAGCGTGATAGAAGCGGGGCTACTCATCGCCGGGGCCGGCTCCGCAGCCCAGCGCCAGGCATGGTTGCCGCGTCTGGTGTCAGGCGAAACCGTGCTGACGGCTGCCATCTTTGAACCCTCCGGCGGTTTCGATCCGACTGAGATCCAAACGCGCGCCGAACCGTCTGCTAGCGGCTATCGGCTCAATGGCATCAAGCTTTTTGTACGCGACGCAGCTGCTGCTGAAGCCATTGTCGTGTTGGCACGCTCCGGCGCCTCTCAGGACGACCTGAGCCTTATGCTCATCCCTTCCTCAGCGCCAGGTTTGGTCTGCCAACGACTGGCCGCGACAGGTGGTGAGGCGCTCTATGAAGTGACCCTAACTGACGTCGACGTGCAGCATCAGAACATACTCGGAAAACCGAGTTGCGCATGGCCCCATATCACGGCCCTGCACAACCGCGGCGCCTGCTTGAAAGCAGCCGAACTCGTCGGTATCGGTCAGGCAGCGCTTGATCTCACCCTGTCATACGCAAAAACGCGGGTTCAGTTCGGGCGTCCCATCGGCAGTTTCCAGGCAGTGCACCATCACTGTGCGCAGATGTACCGCGATCTCCAGGCCTGTCGGCTGCTCACCTACCAGGCCACCACTCGGCTGGCGGAAGGCCAGACAGCCACACGCGAAGTGGCCATCGCTAAAGCAAAAGCGAGCCAGGCCGTGCCGGGCATCACACGGCTGGCGCACCAAATCCACGGCGCTACGGGCTACTACCGCACTTACCCGCTTGAACTCTACTACCATCGTGCCCTCGCTGCTCAGGCAGCCTATGGCGACGTCATGCACCACCGCCGACGCCTGGCGCGGCACCTTCAGCTGGACCTGGCGGGCTTCCGCGCCAACAATCCGCATCAGCTACCTGTTTATGCATCATGCTGATTCGTGACTAACGATTTGATCTTCCCGCCCCTAGCGTGCGACAATACGCGTTGCTCTCAGGATAGGGTAGGGTAGAGCCCTAGAGCTTCCCTGAGGCGACGGCCTCGGGAAGAGCGGATGGGGGGGGGGGAGGATCCTAAGCGATGGATTGGGACATCCCAGACGCCTTTGGTATGGAGCCCGAAGCCGCACGCGAGGTTTTTTATCAAGTCAAACAGCATGTCCAAGAGCTTGTTGCCCAGATCGGATGACCCGTCCTGCCGGAGTCCAAGGCAACCCTATCACTAGAGTTTCATAATGGTCTTTCGTCGAAAGGATCCTCGATCCGTTCTGGGCTGAGGTGCTCGACCTGCTGGTGATCATCACAATTAGTACCAGGATATGTGACGACTAAGGAGAGGGAGGCAACGAACGTGCGTGCAACCGACAAGGTCGAAATCGGCCAGACCGGCATACAGGTGTCGCGGCTCGGACTGGGAGGCGTCGCGTTATCCGGGGCTCCGCCTGCCACAGACCCGAGACAGGCAACCTCCGAAGCGGAAGCTATTGGGCTCATTCATCGCAGTCTGGAGATGGGTCTGAATTATCTCGACACGGCGCCCATGTACGGCGTTGGCCAGAGTGAGAGACGATACGGGCAGGCCTTGGACGGTATCGAACGCGACCGCTATGTGCTTTCAACAAAGGTTGGCCGGCTGCTACATGCGGTGCAGCCCGGCAGTAGCGAGATGACCTGGTCATTCGACTTCAGTCGGCAGGGGGTTCGCCGCTCGATCGAATCTTCTCTAGAGCGCCTCGGCCTGAACCACGTCGATATTCTGTATGTTCACGATCCCGACGATCACTATCAGCAAGTGCTCACGCAAGCCTTCCCGGTGCTGATGGAGCTGCGAGCGCAGGGTTATGTCAAAGCCATTGGTGCCGGCATGAACCAGTGGGAGATGGAGTTGCAATTTGCCCGCCAAGGTGGGATAGATTGCTTCCTGCTGGCCGGACGCTATACCTTATTGGATCAAACGGCCTTACCCGAATTTCTGCCCTATTGTTTGGAACAGAATATCAGTGTGGTTGCCGGCGGCCCCTACAACAGTGGCATCCTCGCGGTCGGCCCACGCCAGGGGGCGACCTTCAACTATCGGGCTGTAACCCCCGACATGATGGAAAAGGCCCGTCGCATCAACGCGGTATGCGAGCGGCACGAGGTTCCCTTGCGGGCCGCAGCGTTGCAATTTATCCTGGCACACCCGGCGATCGCGTCGGTGATTCCCGGCGCTCGGTCGGTTGCGGAAGCAGAGGAAAACGTTGCCCTGGTGGAATTTCCGATTCCGTCAGAGCTTTGGTCAGAGTTGAAACAACAAGGTCTGATTGCCGAAGCGGCACCCATACCCGGCTAGTACGCAACGCCGCATCCGCCACGGGGATAGGAAAAACAAAAGGCATTTAGCGTCGGCGTAGCTGAAAAACTAAGACGATCTCCAAGGCGCCTAAAGAAGTTGAAACCCAAGTATTCTCGCCTGTGGGTCCCGATTATTCATACCTGTTGAAATCCTTGACTTTTCCGTCTCCTGACCTCACTCTGGAGTCGTGCGATTCCGCTTCGTCTCTGGCTCCATTCGATGAGGTGATTTCCTATGCGACCCGTTCTCTCGGCCCTGCTCACTTTCTTGACGACGCTCTTGCGGTCACGCCTGGCGATGCAACTGGAAATCGTTGCCCTGCGACACCAACTCGCGCTCTACCAACAGTCGGTGTCCAGGCCCCTAATCCAGCCCTGGGATCGGCTGTTTTGGTCCTGCCTGTCGCGGCTTTGGCCGGGCTGGCAAACCGCTCTCAAATTTGTCCAACCGCGCACGGTGATCGCCTGGCGGAAGAAGCGGTTCCGAGACCACTGGCGGCGTTTGAGCCAGCGAGGGCAACCTGGCCGTGCTGCAATCACCAAAGAGGTGCGCGAGCTGATCCAGGACATGTGGCAGTCTAATCCGACCTGGGGCTCGCCTCGAATCGTGGGAGAACTGCGCAAGCTGGGTATTGACGTGGCCAAATCGACAGTAGAGAGGTACCGTCCGCGTGTCCGCAAGCCGCCGTCACCAACCTGGAGAGCCTTTCTGAACAACCATGTCAAAGACTTGGTCGCCTGTGACTTCTTCACTGTCCCCACCGTGACATGCAAGGTGCTCTTTGTGTTCGTGATCCTCACCCACGAGCGGCGGCGCATCGCCCATTTCAACGTGACAGAGCACCCGACAGCGCAATGGACATCACAGCAGGTCGTAGAGGCGTTTCCATGGGACGAAGCGCCTCGGTAT
>JAPULM010000213.1 GCA_027294925.1 bacterium | reverse complement strand
GATTATTATAAAAATCAGACTTATGGTCTTACGGAAGAAGCGGAAGTCTATCGGCGTGAACTCGAACGTTCGCTGAAACGATTTGCCGATCGCAGTAATAGTATCGAATTGATCTATCCTCAGGTTCGTTTTGTGGACTATAATGGCATGGAAGTAGCCAAGGTAAGGGATGGTCGCATTAGGGGAGACCGACAGCATGTTGAAGGCGCAGCTTTTTTTGCCGCTGTCAAAGGCGGCTCGCCCGAACAAACGTACCTGTCGGCCACAGCCGCTGAGCGAATATATGCGATGCCTGTGTATCAAGCATCTAGTGCGGACCGACAGGCGGTTTTTTTAGGCGCTGTCGTTCTTGATTTCGTCTACCCTTTGCAAGATTTTCGCCATACCACGGTAGTGATTACGCGTTACTTTGTCATTATTACAGCCCTTAGTTTAGGTATCGCTTTAATTCTCACCATTAATCGTGTGCGCCGCCTTGCTGATCCCATCCGCCAACTCGCCGAGGCCGCCAATCGCATTGCGGCCGGTCAACGCTTTGTGAGGGTTGACAATGATTCTCAAGACGAGATTGGCGGCTTGGCCCAATCGTTTAATAAGATGGCGGCGAGTCTGGCGCAAAATGAAGCTGCTTTGCAACGTAAAGTGGTCGAGACGACGGCGCTGTATGAGGTTGGCCAGGAAGTTTTGTCCCGCGTTGATCTTGAGCCGATCTTGAATCTTATCGTTGAACGTGCCCACTCGCTTTTACAGGCAGATGCGAGTCAATTGGCGTTGCGCCAAGAAGGAAGTGACAGTTTTGCCATACAAGCCTTTAGTGGCAAGCTTACTGAAGCCATTGTGGCGGCTCCGATCGGCCCTGGCAAAGGCATCGGCGGGCGTGTCATCGAGGCCGGTGAGCCGGTGTTGGTGGACGACTACCTGGTGGACTATGTGGATAGCCCGTTTTTTCACATGGTGCGAGAAGCTGGCTTGCGCTCTTGGATTGGGGTTCCTCTCAAGGCTCGTAATATGGTGATCGGCATCTTGTATGCCATTAGCTATAGGCCGAACAGATTTCGCCAGGAAGACCAACAGTTGCTGAGCGCCTTGGCTGATCAGGGGGCAATCGCAATCGAGAACGCCAGGCTTTACGAACAGGTCAGGCGACATACGGCCGAGCTTGAGACAAAGGTTGAAGAGCGGACTAGGGAGTTGCAAGAGACGAACCAGAAACTTGAAACCGCCTCGCGCCACAAATCGGGATTTTTAGCTAATATGTCGCATGAGTTGCGCACCCCAATGAATGCCATCATCGGTTTTACCCGTTTGGTCATGCGTCGTTCAAAGGACGTGTTAGAACCCAGGCAGTATGAAAACCTTGAAAAGATACGGATCAGTGCCGATCACCTGATGAGGTTAATCAACGACATCCTAGATCTGTCAAAGATTGAAGCGGGACGTATTGAAATCTACCCCATGGATTTTAACCTTCAACCGCTTATTGATACATGCCTACGCACTGTTGAGCCGATGATTGACAGCGATCGTTTGAAGTTAGTGAAGGCCGTTAATGATGACCTTCCAATGCTGTATACGGATGAGGATAAATTGAAACAAATCCTGATGAACCTGTTGAGTAACGCAGTCAAATTTACTGAGCAGGGGTTTGTGACGGTTACCGCTAGCCAACAGGGGAGCGATATAGCAATTGGCGTTACAGATACGGGGATCGGCATTGCAGAGGAGGCGTTAGAGCGCATCTTTGAAGAATTCAGTCAAGCTGACAGCAGTACTACCCGTCAGTATGGTGGGACCGGTTTAGGCTTACCGATAAGCCGCCACCTAGCTCATCTCATGGGGGGAGATATTACGCTACAAAGTTCGGCAGGAGTCGGTTCGACCTTTACCATCACGATTCCGCTGCGGTACGGTGGAGAGCATCTGCCAGCGGACATTGTTTCCCCGTTCGAACATGAGGGAGCGGCCAGCGTACTGAAGCATGGCAAGGTGGTGTTGGTGATCGATGATGATCCCCATATGTTATACCTGTTGCAAGAGAATCTTAGCGAGGCGGGATACCAGGTGGAAGGTGTTGTCAGTGGGGCCGAGGGGATACAGAGAGCACGGGAACTGGAGCCCTTTGCCATCATCCTTGACATTTTGATGCCGCATAAAGACGGTTGGCAGGTGATGCACGAACTCAAAGCGGATTTGACCACCCGTGATATACCCATCATTGTCCTGTCAATTATTGATCAGAAAGACCTTGGGTATCGTTTAGGCGCTTTTGATTACTTGCTCAAACCGTTTGATCACGACTCAATTTTGTCTACCCTGGCACGAATTTCTTCGCGGCAGGGACGCCTATTGGTGGTTGATGATGATCCCTTAGTCATAGAGCTAGTGCGCCAGCTACTCGAAGGGGAACGCTACGATATCGAAGCCGCAAGTGACGGCTTGGCGGCCCTGAAGATGGTTAAAGAGCATCGGCCAGACATCATTTTGCTTGATTTGATGATGCCTCACCTGGACGGGTTTGGGGTGATTGAGGCCCTGCAACAAGATGATCGTGGGCGGACCATTCCGGTTATTGTTCTTACCGCGAAAACGCTGAGCCAAGAAGAGAAGAGCTTGCTGCAACAACAAGTTCTGACGGTCATCCAAAAGGGTGGCTTGGAACGTCAGGTTCTGATGCAGGAGTTAAGGACTTCTTTGCAAACTTATTCTGCTGAAACGTAAGTACCCGGACTCATATTCTTGCACGCTGTCCCCTCCCCCGCCGCAGATAGGGTGGGTGCGGTGATGAGAGGAGGTATGAAAGGCACCGTAAAGAATGTGTTCGAACCCATCGGGCCTGTTTTGATAAGACGGGTATCAACTGACAGCCTGCAATTGAAAGCATGAGATCATGAAACGGATTTTGATTGTAGAAGATGCTGAGTTTAACCGTGATTTGCTCGTCCAACTGCTTGAGGATGACTATCAGATTCTGACTGCTGTCGATGGGGCCGCCGGTATTGCAATGGCCGAATTGCAACGTCCCGATTTGATCTTGATGGATTTGTCTCTGCCTGTTGTAGATGGTTGGGAAGCGACCCGGCGCATTAAAGCTAACGTAGCGCTCAGACATATTCCCATCATTGCGTTGACGGCCCACGCGATGATGGGCGACGAGGAAAAGGCTCGTCAATCCGGCTGCGATGATTACTTGACCAAACCTATTGATGAAGACTTACTGTATAAAAAGCTTGCACATTTTTTGGCTTAGCATGGCAATGGCTGACGGTGGGGAACCGTTCTTATGGCAGCACAATCCAAGATTTTAATCGTCGATGACGAGCCATTCAATGTTGATGTGCTGGAGCAGGAACTCGAGGATCACGGTTACCAAACAGTCAGCGCCTCGAATGGGCAGCAGGCCTTGGATCTGGTGGCGGCTGAGGCGCCTGATCTCATTCTTCTGGATGTCATGATGCCTGTTTTGGACGGCTTTAGTGTGTGTCGTATCCTGAAAGAGAATGAAGCGACACGCCTGATCCCTATTGTCATTATGACGGCTCTAGACGCCGTTGACGACCGCATTAAAGGTATTGAAGCAGGTGCTGATGATTTTCTTACCAAACCCGTCAATGAGCGCGAGCTACTGGCCCGTATTCAGACTGCCTTAAGACTGAAACATACAATGGAACGCAAACTTGGTGAGTTGAGTCGTATCAAAGACCATTTTGCCAAGTTTGTACCTGATGCCGTCAAACGCATTGTTACGGCGAATCCCGAGGCTCCTGAGCTTGCTAAATGCGAACGAGATGTTTCAGTGCTCTTTCTCGACATCAGCGGTTATTCTCGTCTTAGTGAGCAGTTACCTCCAGCGATGCTGAATACATTAGTAGAACGGTATTTTTCATCCTATTTAGATCGTATTCAAGATGCTGGCGGGGACATGAATGAGACTGCGGGAGATGGGTTTATGGCCATTTTCCAGCCTTCGGGTATGCAGTCGCATGCTCGTGTAGCGGCCAATACCGCTCTCGATTTGCTTACCATAACCCAGACGCTCAATGCAGAGAATGATCGACAACCGCTCGATATTCATATGGGACTCGATTCAGGTATAGCGCTAGTTGGATCAACCCGTTTTAAGGGTGCACGGGGAGAGCGTTGGACGTTCACGGCTAGCGGTCCTGTTACCAATCTTGCCGCTCGCCTGTCTGGTCTGGCAGAAAGCGGGCAAATTTTAGCAGGACCCGAAACGGTACGGCGCCTCGGTGCCTACTACGAGATGCAAAAACTTGGCCGACGACGTCTTAAAAACATGGCTGAGGCCGTTGATATTTATCGCCTCACTGGACTTGTGCCGCACACCTAGCCACGTAAGGTCAAATAACTCGAACCCCGCTCTTTGACTTGTTTTACGCCTCTCAATCACCCATACTCAGCGTCAAGATGAATAGAAAAACCGAACGGGAAAGGCCCATGAGCTGGACAAAGTTGCTTGCCTATATCACGGGGAGCGTCGATCAGGAGAATCGTTCCTGGGGCTATCATCGTATCGTGGGCACTCTGGCCAGCCTGGGCTACACCATCAGTGACTAGACGGAGCATCGCTTCCTTCCAAAGGAGCACCCATGAAAAAACTCGTCGTGTGTGGCATTGTCCTCGCGCTCGTCACCCTCAGATGGAGCGCCCTGAGCGCAGCAGATCAGCCCCCAGCACCGCGGGGAGAGCTGCGGATTGTCGATAAAAGTCCTGTGAACTGGATCTCCATGACATTTAACGTCTTCGAGCACTTCATGGAGGCCGATATAAAGGGAAAGCTCGTGCCACGCGGCCACCGGCTGGCGCCGGCTCACTGACCGCACCCTGGAAGTCATCCTCAGGCAGGGGGTGACCTTTCACAATGGGGAAGTGTTTGATGCCGATATATGACCACGCTGCTCAAACTGGCCGAGACCAGTGTGACGGACCAGCATTGGTCGCTGCGCAATCATGTAGTCAATCAGTTGCGGGAGAAGATCAATGCAAGCGAGAGCAGCTGTGATGCCTGAGAGGCATGGACGCTGGACGATCGAAACGCTCGAGGTTGCCGAGCCGGGACCGCAGGAGGTTCTGGTGCGCGTAGTGGCGAGCGGCATTTGCCAGACCGATGTGCACGCGCGTGACGGGTTCTTTCCGATCCCATGTCCGGCCGTGTACGGTCATGAAGGCGCAGGCGTGGTCGAGCGGGTGGGCAGTGCCGTGACGACACTGAAGCCCGGTGACCATGTGAT
>JAPULM010000212.1 GCA_027294925.1 bacterium | reverse complement strand
CCCTGGATGAGGCGGTTCATCGGGCAGGGGCGGCGCATATCTTCTAGAATTTCAAGCAAGACACGATGCTGAGCCGCCGTCAGGTGAAAGGGTAAGTATTGTAACAAGGCCTTCCCCAGGTGGTTCGGATGTTGGTAGGGGGCTGCACGCTGTTCCTGCTGGGTGGCGTGGCGCCGTACCGCCAGGCCGAGTTCGAGTAGGAAAAACTCTTCAAAAACCAGGCGGTGGTGAAATACGGTTTGCATGCTGTTGAGTAGGTCTGTATCGACGTTGGCAGCAGGGAAATGGAGCTGTTGCAGGGCTTCACGCAATCCTGGCAGTTGGTGGGCATGCCGTATCGATTCAGGTAGCGTTTCTTGGATTTGTGGCGTGTAGGTGTCAACCACAAAGCGCAAGATGGTGCGCATGGTTTTTTGATGTAGGCCTGCAGTGAGCGGGTAGATGGGAACCGTACGACCCACATGCAGCAGGGCCACGTCATCGTCTTCGATAACTTCGAGGTCCGGATGTACCACCTCACGCCCGCTGCTGTAGGTGCTCAGGGTGATCATGCCGCTTCCAACCACACGCGCGCCAACCGGGTAGCGTGCAAACAGGTAGGTGCTGCGTGCCTGAAACCATTTACAAGTCAAAGGACCACTGTCGTCTTGTAGGCGTATGGAGAGGACCGCTTTGCCCCGTCGACGCGATTGCGTATGGTGTGCGGCAACGGTTCCCCAAAACGTTTGTCGTTCTCCTGTTCTAAGCAAACCGATGGGGATGATTTGGCGCCGATCCTCGTAGCGTTGAGGCAGACACCATAGCAGATCATGCACGGTTTTCAGGTTAAGTTTGTGTAGTAGAGCCGCCCGCTTAGGGCCCACACCCCGTAGGAACTGCACAGGTTGTTCGAGTCCTTCGCCGGTGGATGAGGCGGGAGAGAGGGAAGCTGTTTGGGAGGGGGGAAGGTTTTGTGAAGGCGATTGCAGCGCGGCATGCATCGCAGTCAGGATGTGTTGCAATTGGCGGAGCCGCTCTTGTTTAACGGGTAAGTCAAGTGTGTCAAATTGATGTGCAGCACCTGTGAGCTGTTGTAGAAACGGCGTGAGCCCGGTGGGAAGGGAGAGGGCTTGTAACGCCCGCACGTGGTATTGGACATAACGCTCGAGGTCACGGAGTTTTGCAAGGTTGGCGAACTGTTGTCGGGTGGCGTAGCGTAACGGTTTATCGAGGCGCTCGAGGTGGATCTGTATGGTCTCCGTATCAGTCATGGCTCTATATTACGGTATGGGCGCGGCCAAGTAACGGGGATAGAGTAGGTAGCGCCTTGCGAGTCTGAGGATAATATGGTAGGTTTATCAACCGTTTCAAGCCATCATAGACACATAATATCATATCCGGTCTGTTCCTATGGACTACGCAGATGTATGTTTGACGAGTAAGAGGAGGCCATCATGGCCAAACGCTGTGACGTGTGCGGGAAGGGGCCTCAATATGGCCATAGTGTCAGTCATGCCCACAATCTAACGAACCGACGGTGGGTGCCCAATTTGCAGCGGGTACGTGTACAAACTGTCGGAGGGACGAAGCGCATGCGTATCTGTACACGATGCTTGCGTTCAGGTAAGGTGCAAAAGGCGTCCTAAACGCTAGGTATGCCATTTGCCACGCCGGGTATTTTGCCTGGTGCGTTCGGCGGAGAGCACACCTCGTAATCCCTCAACCCGGCTAATGATCTCGTTGAGATGCTTGACGTCCCGGATGTCAACGGTAAAATCGAGAAACGCTTTCTTATCCTGTGTGGTGCTAACCGCGGCGCGGCTGATGTTGCCATTGCAAGCCGAGATGGCTGAACTCACGCCGGCCAGCACGCCCTGCTGATCGTAGGTAACCACCGAAATTCGTACGGGATGTGTTGTTCCCTGCTGCACGTCCCATTCGACCGGCACGCGTCGGTCGGCTTCATATTCCAATTTCTCAGCGCTTAGACAATCAGTGGCGTGTACGGTCACGCCGCGGCCTCGGGTAATATAGCCCACAATACTGTCGCCGGGTAGCGGATTGCAGCATTTTGCAAACCGAATCAGCACATCATTTAGCCCGTGGACTTTGACACCGTCTTCGCGCGGCTTATGACGATACGGCGCAAGCGGTTTCGCTTTCTTCTTGTGTTCTTCAAGAATCTCTGACGGTAGTGCGCGGTGGACCACCTGTTGGGCCGACACACGACCATAGCCTACCGCTGCCAACAGCTCTTCGACCGCCTGGAAGCCAAATGACGCCGCCACCTCGGTAAGGGCTTTGGGTTTCAGATACAGGTTTGGATTCGGGACGTACTTCTGCGCCTCACGTTCACAAATTTCACGACCTAACGCCAGGCTGCGCTCTCTTTGTTCCGCCTTCAGCCAAGCTTTGACCTTGGTGCGGGCTCGAGACGTGACAACCCATCGTAACCAATCCCGGCTTGGTACATGGGTTGAAGAGGTCAGGATCTCCACTGTATCGCCATTGCGCAGTTGGGTCCGCAATGGCTTCATACGACCGTTTATTTTAGCACCCGTACATTGGTGACCGATGTCTGTATGCACGGCGTAGGCGAAATCAATTGGCGTGGCACCGCGAGGAAATGCTTTGACCTCCCCACCCGGGGTAAAAACGTAGACTTCTTCAGGAAACATATCAATTTTGACGGTTTCCATAAATTCGATCGGGTCTTGTAGGTCTTGTTGCCATTCCAATAAATGACGTAGCCAGGCAAAGCGCTCGTCAAATTTGTCAGGCGATGTATTGTCCTTATAACGCCAATGTGCGGCAATGCCTTCTTCTGCTATGCGATGCATCTCTTCGGTGCGAATTTGCAGTTCAACGCGCTCGCCTTCGGGTCCAATGACTGTGGTGTGTAACGACTGATACATATTCGGTTTTGGTAGCGCAATATAATCCTTAAAATGTCCAGGAATGGGTTTCCATAGCGAATGCACAATGCCTAGGATGGCGTAGCAATCACGAATGGTGTCGGTGATGACCCGCAAGGCGAGAAGGTCGTAGATTTCATCAAAGGCAAGTTGCTGCCGCCGCATTTTTTGGTAGACGCTGTACATACTCTTGGGTCGGCCTGATATTGTGCAGGGGACCCTGGTGCTGTCTAACTCACTGGCGATGATTTGTTGTACGTTGGCAATATAACGCTGTTGGGCTTCGTGTTCACGTGCGATATTGCCGGCAATCTCGTGGTATGCTTTCGGATTCAAATAGGAGAATGACAGATCTTCCAGTTCGGTTTTCATCCACGCGATACCCAGGCGATGGGCTAATGGCGCATAAATATCGAGTGTTTCCTGGGCTGTCGCACGTTGTTTGTGTTCCGGGAGATGTTCAAGCGTGCGGAGATTGTGTAGCCGGTCTGCTAACTTAATAAGGATAACTCGAATATCCTTGGCCATCGCGATGACCATTTTGCGGAAACTTTCCGCTTGGCGCTCTTCACGGTTGCCAAAGGCGAGATTGCCAAGTTTGGTGACGCCGATCACAAGCTCGGTAACTTCAGAGCCAAACAATTTACTTAGCGTGTCTTCTGTGGCGTCGGTATCTTCGAGGGTGTCATGTAGCAAGGCGCTGGTGATGGTCATTGAATCCATCTTCAGCTCGGTCAAGATGGTGGCGACAGCGAGGGGATGCGTGATGTATGGAATGCCTGATAAGCGTTTCTGGGTTTTATGCGCCTCGACGGAGAAGTCATAAGCGCGCCGAATCATGTCAACTTCGGCCTGTGGGTTATAAGCCTGAATAGCGTTGACGACGTTATCAATAATATCCATGGTAATATCCATGGCCGTATGGCGTCATATTGACGTAAGAGATTGTTTTTCCTATGTAACGTCTTTGAAAAACTATACCTACGCTATATAGCAAAGTCAAGTGGGCGTTGCTTTGCGTTAAGCGATGTGTTGTTGGCTTAGCCGACACACGCTTGTCGTTGTCTCAAGGGCAACGTATAATGCCCGGAAAAGCTTTGGATTTATAACGTTTTCTACGATAGTGAAAGAATCTTTCATCACTTCCTAGGGGTAAGGAGACGCAGGTGGAATGGGTCGGCGCACAACGTGATCGAAAGGTCTTTGGATGGTGGATCGGCCCTGTATGTCTTCTGTGTTTTAGTCTGTGCTTTAGTATGATGCCAGCTTTGGCTCGTGCCTCGCAAGCAGCAACCTATGCAACGCTCCAACGAAGCGCTGAAGAGAACGCACAGGCGCGCGTTATACCCATAGCTAGAGACTATTTAAGACGTTTTCCCAACCGTTCGCAACGTCCACAAGTGCTGTTTTGGTTGGCAGAGGCACTGTATGCGACACAGGCATTCGAGGATGCCGTCGCTACCTACCGCGTGCTCATCCGTGAGGCGCCGGCATTTGCACAGATCATCACCGCCCATCGTCACCTTGCTCTAAGTTATGTTCAGATACGCCATTACAATATGGCGTTGCAGACTTTTGCCAATTCGCTGGAGCAGTTCCCCGGCATGCCGGGACGAGAACAAATTGTTTTGCACATGGCAGTCGTGCACCTCGAGCAGGGTGGCTTTGACGAGGCGCTGCCGTTGTATGAACAGCTGTTGTTGATGGTCGAACCACCTATATCGGTAAGCAAACTCCATCTTCAGCTCGGTGATTGTTATCTTTATATGCGGCAATTCTCTCGGGCGCAGCAGCACTACCTCACGGTACTCCGCCAGCATGAGGCAAGTTCGGAAGCCGTGCATGCCTATTACCAACTTGGCACGGTAGCCATGTTGCAACACCAATATGACGTTGCCCGGCACTATTTCCAGGTCATACTAAAAACGTATCCGGCAGACGCTAGGGCGATTCAAGCGCATTATGCCATGGCTGCAACATTTTATCACCAAGGGCAAGTCGAGCGGGCGGTTGTTTATCTTCAACAGTGGCACCTGGTGGCGCAACCGACGGCGACAGACGCTTTGTTGGCCCATGTGCATGATCTTTTGGTGTTGCGTGCTTACACGGATGTCATTGATCGTTTGCTCGGAGCACTGAAACAGATTGACAATGTAGAGCAGGCGCAACAATTGCGTTGGTTGTTGACGCGAGCCTCTGTCAAGTCCGGGCATCCAGCACGTGGTATAGAAGCCTTAGATGATTTTATACGGCGCTTTCCTGCCAGCTTGCATACGGTTACCGCACAACGTTGGCGTGGCGATTTGTTGGTGCGCCAACGTGATGTATCGCAGGCTCTCGTTGCATACCGAGCCGCCTTGTCCCAGGCGCATGACGATGAGCAGGCTGAACAGCTTTTGTTGGCTATTGCTGATTTACACCAGACCCATGATGACGTCGAAGATGCGATGGCGACCTGGCGCCGTCTGCTGCAGGCATATCCTCTCAGTCCGCGGCACACCAGCGTTACCTTGAAACTTGCAGCGGCGTTAGTGCAGCAAGGCGCCATTGCAGAGGCGGTGACGCGTTATCGGAAATTGTTGGCGGCCGAACGACCACCGACCGTTCGGCGGCAAGTCCGATTACAACTAGCCTGGGCGTATGTCAAGGGCGGCGAGTACGATCGTGCCCGGGAAATATATAGCGAACTGGCAGAGACTGGGAAAGATACAGAAACGCTAACTCAGGTTCGTTATTGGCTTGGGTGGATTTTGCAGCGGCAAGGACAGTATGAGGCATCGAACCTACAATGGCAGGCACTGCTGGCGATGCAATTGCCTGCCGCGCAGCGTGGTGACGTGCTCTGGCATCTGGCAAGCAACCTCATAGCCCTTGACCGCCACCAGGAGGGCTGCACCCGATTACAGGATGTGGTGATGGTGGATAAGATGGCGCCTTACGCCCGTTTGGCTAGCCAGCAATTGCAGGCGTGTTTGTTAGAGCAGCGCCGTTATCGTCAAGTGCTGCGTCAAACACCGGCGTTTGAGCGTCATGACCCGATGGCTGTTTTCCAGGTGGCTAAACAGTTCGCTCGTGGTGAACAGTTGTTTAAGGCCAAACGCTATCGGCAGGCGCGCTATGTATTCGAGCAGATAATTGCGCTACCTGTCGTGACATCATTGACGGACGATGCCGTATTTATGCTTGCCGAGAGTTTTTTTGCCGAAGGCGATACACGTCGCGCCATGCAGCACTACCGAGAGATGACGCGTCAATATGCTCGGACGCCTTTGAGCGCCTTAGCGTCATACCGAGAAGGGCGTATCTTACTGCAAGCCGGGCAGCTAGCAGCGGCGACCCAGGCCTTACAACAGGCCGCGCAAAATGCCTCGGATGCCGATATTCGTGAGCGCTCGTGGTATCATCTGGGTAAAGCTTATGTGCAGCTTCAGCAGCGCGAGGCAGCTGTTGCTGTGTTGCGGCGGCTTTTGCAACAAGGCAGCATGGCGTTTGCGACTGAAGCGGAGCATTTGCAAGTTGGACTCATGCTGCAACAGATGGCGGACTATGCGATGGCCTTACAGGTATTCCAGCGTATAGCCAAGCAGGCGTCTGATGCACGCATCCGTGCTGAAGTCCAGTTTTGGATTGCTGAGACGTATCAATTGCAGGGCGACGTTGGTATGGCCTTGCAAGCCTATCAGCAGATGGCCAGTCAATATCCGGCAGCACAAAAGTGGGCTTTGACTGCACTATTTCGGGCCGGCGAGATTTATGAGCGACAGCAACAATACACCAAGGCGATAGGGCTATATCAGCAGGTGGTGGCTACCGCCGCGTCGGACCATCCTCGCGGCCGTTATGCCGCTGAGCGGATTAAGCATCTCAAAGCCAAAATGGCTGCAATAGCCAAGCAACAGGGGTAGGATTGTAGATGATAAAGCGTTGATGATGATTTAAGGAAGACAACTTATGCGGCTTCGTCGGAAAATGATCGTTTATATTGCCCAAACCATTACTGATAATTTACTCGAAAAGGGCTTGCTGACGCTTACGACGTCGGCCGATGCCCTGGCCGCAGAATGTCGGCGTTTGATTACTGAGGATTTATTGGTTGAAGATCGTCTGAATGATGAAGTAAAGGAGATTCTGAACGCCCATACCAACGAAATTGATCGCGGCAACATCGATTACTCACATATGTTTAACATGGTGAAGCGACAACTGATAAGAGAACGCGGGTTGATTCTGTAACGCCGCTAAAACAGAAGGATATGCAGCATGAGTTTGTCACGGGAAAAAATCAACCATCTATCTCAAATCGTTGTCCAGGGTTTGGAAGCACTGCCGGAGGTGACGCTAGAGGCGCCATCTAATACGGTTCGTCTTGAAATTGTACGGTCGTTTCAAGAGATGTTAAAACTTGAGGAAACAATCGAAGTTGCCGTACGACGCACGCTGACTTCCTATGCACGGAAAATCGTCGAAGGTGGCCGCGAGTGGGATGTGATGTATCAAAAACTCTATGACGAAGAATTTGACAAACGTTAAACAGCGTCTTCTTGCCAAGTTGTCCTATGCTTCTCCATATAGCTGATCGAGCTGCGTCTGATATTTCTGGGTAACGGCTTTCCTTTTGATTTTCAGTGTGGGTGTAAGTTCACCGCTCTCCGGCGTGAAATCGGATGGCGCAATAACGAATTTCTTGACGCTTTCATAAGAGGCCAAACGCTGATTGAGCTGTGTGACGCGGCTTTCGATTAGGGTATGGATCTGAGGGTGGGTCGCCAGTTCTTCAGGTTGCTTGAAGACAATACCCTGGGCTTGAGCGTATTGTGCGGTTTCTTCCGGATCTAGGGTAAGCACTGCGGTAAGGTATTTTTTACGGTCACCGTAGACCATAGCCTGACTAATGTAGCGATCGGTCTTAAATAGATTTTCAATGTTTTGCGGTGCGATATTTTTACCGCCCGCGGTGACGATAATATCTTTTTTCCGGTCGGTAATGCGAAGAAACCCTTCGTCATCTAGTTCGCCGACGTCACCTGTCGCGAACCATCCATCGGCAAGAAATGCCTCTGCTGTTTCTTCTGGCCGTTTATAGTACCCTTTGGCGATGTTGGGGCCACGTGCCAGAATTTCACCGTCTGCTGCGAGCTTAAGTTCTACCCCGGCTAGTGCCTTGCCAACGGTGCCGAACTTATACTGGTCATGACGATTACTGGTCAGCGCCGGACAGGTCTCGGTCAGTCCATAACCTTCGAGAATCAGCATGCCTGCAGCGTGAAAGAACTCGGCCACTTCCTGCGCCAGCGGGGCGCCGCCGGAGATGAAATAGCGGAGACGTCCGCCGACCGCCTGATGCAGTTTGTGAAAGACTAATTTGTGGGCGAGCTTGTACTTAAACTGTAACAGGGCGGGTATAGGCTTCTGGTGTTGTTGCAAGGCGCTGACTTGGCGTCCAACGGCCACTGCCCAACGAAAGATTGCCTGTTTAATAGGCGAACCCGATGTGCCGTTTGCCATCACGCGAGCATAAATCTTTTCGTACACCCGTGGGACGCTAAACATAATCACGGGATGGACTTCTTGCATGTTCTGGGCAAGCGCGTCGATGCTTTCGGCAAAAGCCGTCGTGGTGCCGATGTGGATGCAGAGAAATGCCTCCATGCGGGCGAACGAGTGGGCTAGCGGTAAGAATAGTAGGTTGATGTCGCCCGCAGAGATATCAACCGTTTCTGCACAGCTCTGCACCATAAACAGGTGATTGCCGTGGGTTTGAACCACGCCCTTAGGCGGTCCGGTCGTGCCGGATGTATAAACATAGGTAGCGTCATGCTCCGGTGAGAGGTGCTGGAGACGGTTTTCCAACTCTGCCGTCTGGTCGTTCGCAGCAGCGCCGCGTTCGATGAGTTGGTCCAGCGACAGAACGCCGCTATC
>JAPULM010000211.1 GCA_027294925.1 bacterium | reverse complement strand
GAGGTTAGCACACGTACCATGGGCCTTGTCATAGCACCGACGATGGATCAGTCTCCCTCTCCTCTCCTCCTCAACAATGAACAGATCAACAATGTGCCCTTACTCCTTGGTGTCATTGAGCAGATGGGCATCCGCGACATGATCGATGCTCATGTCACCCCCCACGGCGCGTGGCAAGGCGCCAGTGTCGGCACCGTGGTCAGTATCTGGCTGTGCCACATCTTGGCTGAGCGCAACCATCGCTTAGTGGCCGTGCGGGACTGGGTGGCACAGCGTACCGAGACCTTCAACACCCTACTCGATATCACCCTGCGTGACACCGACTGCACCGATGATCGCCTGGCCAATGCCCTGAGCATGTTGGGCGATGAGATGACCCAGGCGAGCCTGGATAGAGCGATGCTCCAGGAATGGATACGGGTGTATCGCCTGCCCACCGAGACCATGCGCCTCGACAGTACCAGTGTCAGTGTGTATCACGCCCCCGCGACTGACGACAGCCTCCTGCACCAGGGCCACAGCAAAGACCATCGCCCTGACTTGCGGCAGTTCAAAGCCATGCTGGCGTCGCTCGATCCGCTGGGCCTGCCGCTGGTGTGTCAGCCGGTGGCCGGCAACCACGCCGATGATGGGTTGTATGTCCCGGCCTATCAGGCTGCGACTACGGCGCTTGGGACGTCGGCGGTGTTGGTTGTAGGCGATAGCAAAATGGGTGCGTTGGCGACGCGTGGCCACATGGTAGCGGGCAATAGCTGTTACCTGTGTGCCTATCGCCCGCCCTCGGCCAGCGAGGAGTTGGCCATCTGGCACGAGCAGGCGCTGTCGCGTTCGGCAACGTGGCAGTGTCTGGAGAAAGTCGACCCCAAGACGGGCGAAATTCTTTCAGAGGTGATGATCGATGCGTGGGAACGCGAACAGAGCTGGAAGCATCCCGTCACCCACAAGACCTACACCTGGACGGAGCGGGTGCTGGTGACACGTTCGTCGGCCTACCAAGCGGGCCTGCGCCGTCGTCGTGAGAGGGCCTTGGCGCGTCTGACAGATGACTTGGCCAAGCTGTGGCAGCCTCCCAGGCGGGGCCGCAAGCGCTACCACAGCCGGCAGGAGCTTGAGCGCACGGTCGCCGAGCGCATCGCGAAGGCAAGATTGACAGGGGTCGTGCAAGGGCGCGTAACCGAAGAGACCTTGCTGGATGGCAGCACACGCTGGATCGTGTCCGCGCTGTGGGTGAACCTGGTGGCGTGGCAGGCCCTGGTGGAGCGGCTGGGCTGGCAGGTCTATGTGAGCAACACCACCAAGGCGCATTATAGTGCCCCGGCGCTGGTGGCGGCGTATCATCAGCAAGTCGTCCAGGAGCGGGGTTTCAGTCGCTTGAAGACGCGCCATCTGCACATCCGCCCGGTCTATCTGCGCGATGAGAGCCGCATTGCCGGTTTGCTGTGGCTGTTGTGTCTGGCGCTGCGGGTGCTGACCCTGACGGAGTACCGTTTGCGCACCGCGTTGGCGGAGCGCGGTGAAGAACTGGCGGGTCTCAATCCGGCCAGCCGCACGCAGAGCACCGCACGCCCGACCACAGAGCGGGTGCTGGACGCCTTTACCCATATCACATTGACCACCATAGAGGCTGCGGGGGGCTTCTATCATCACGTGACTCCTCTCAACACGACGCAACGTCACATCCTGGGGTTGTTGAAGTTGCCTGATGACCTTTACGAGCGCTTAGCAAGTCCCTCGACAAACTTAGTACTCCATTTACGCGAATGATAAGTACGAGCCTAGAAGTTGGGCGATGGTACAAATGCTTTAACCATGTAAGGAGCGAACTCATGGTTGCACAAGAGAGAGATATTGAGATCATTGACAACTTGGAAGACGGCCATGAGGAAGCCTTGCCATTCAAGTATTCCATTACAAGCTACGGTGCTGACTATACGATTGATTCGCTGGTAAAGCGATTGAGTCTAGGTGATATATACATACCATCCCTTCAACGTGGATTCGTATGGGATCTAAGAAGAGCATCACGGTTTGTGGAGTCGTTACTACTTGGTTTGCCAGTACCAGGGATATTCCTTTCAAGGGAAGAGCCTTCTCAAAGGCTTGTTGTCGTTGACGGACAGCAGAGATTGAATACACTTCTTTACTTCTACGATGGTATTTTCGCAAATACTGGAAAAGAGTTTGCGCTGAGTGGATTGGAATCCCGATTCAGAGGAAAGACATATAAGTCCCTGACAGATGAAGGCCGACGCAGACTAGATGATTCTATTCTTCATGCGACTATCATTCGGCAGGACGAACCGTCTGACGGCGACAGTAGTATATATCTCATATTTGAACGCCTAAATACCGGAGGGTTGGCTTTGCAACCTCAGGAAATTCGAGCATCGCTTTATCACGGCGAGTTTAACGACCTTCTTAAAGAGCTTAAGAACACCAAAAACTGGCGTGCAATTTTTGGCAAGGTCAATCCTCGCATGAGAGATCAAGAACTTATTCTGAGATTCCTGGGGCTTTATTTCAGTCGCGATAAATATGAAAAGCCTATGAAGGAGTTTCTTAACACGTACATGGGAGGGAACAAACACCTAGCCAAAAATAACGAAATCGAGATCAGGAATGCGTTTGAAACGACAATTGAGGTAGCATATAAATGTCTAGGAACGACCGCGTTCAAGCCACGCAGAGCATTGAATGCGGCAGTATATGATGCTGTCTTGGTCGGTATTGCCCATAGATTAGCAAACGGCCAAATCCAGGATTGTGAAGCGCTAAAAACCCAGTATGACAATTTACTGTTTGAACAGGCGTTCATTAGCGCAACCGAAACTGGCACATCCGCTGAAGACAGTGTAAGCAGCAGAATATCGCTCGCTACTGAAGCGTTTGAAGATATCGACTAATGCACGTCGAGGTTGTCCGATACCGAGATCGACTCGACTATTTGTTCAAACAGATTTCCGCTTTCTCTGGAGACATTGAGCTACAGGCGCATTGGGCTAAATACTTATGTATATTGGTTTCCGGTTTTCTTGAATCTTCTGTACAGTCTATCTTTAGCGAATATGCAAAGTCAAAAGCTGCTCCATCCGTGGCAAACTATGTAGAGAACAGATTGAGAGGTCTGCAGAACACCAATATGCAGAGAATTTTGGACGTGACGAGATCCTTCAACCCCGACTGGGCAGACCAATTGGAAACTGCTACCGAAGGGGAGTTGAGGGACGCAGTCAACAGCATTGTGGCAAACAGAAACCAAATTGCACATGGAGTATCTATTGGTCTGAGTTATGTAAGAATGAAAGACTATTATGATCAGGCGGTCAAGTTAGTAAATCTCCTTGATGAGGTTTGCGATTCGTAGATTACTTGCCTTGAGTCTACCGCGCCACAATATTGACAAGCTTGCCGGGGACGTAGATGACTTTTGCGATGTCCTTGCCCTCGATGTGGGGCTGGACGCGCTGGCTTTCCATCGCTACGTTCGTCGCCTCGTCCTCGGTTATTTCCGCCGACACCTCAATCTTGTCGCGCACACGTCCGTTCACCTGCACCACCAGCGTCACGACCTCGTCGGCGGCAAGCGCGCGATCCCAATCGGGCCACGACTGCTGATGGACGCTGTACTCGTGCCCAACGCGCTCCCATAG
>JAPULM010000210.1 GCA_027294925.1 bacterium | reverse complement strand
TAAGGCGACTTTGGGCCCCAAGGGGCGGAACGTGGTGATCGATAAGAAATTCGGATCGCCGCAGTCGACCAAGGACGGCGTTACAGTGGCCAAGGAAATTGAACTCAAAGATCCGTTTGAGAATATGGGCGCGCAGTTGCTGCGCGAAGTGGCCAGTAAAACCAGCGATATTGCTGGTGACGGCACCACTACCGCGACGGTGTTGGCGCAGTCTATTTACCGTGAGGGCGTCAAGAATGTCACGGCCGGCGCCAATCCGATGGATTTGAAGCGCGGCATTGACCGGGCTGTCGAGGCGGTTGTTGAAGAGATCAAGAAGCTCAGCCGTCCGACCAAGGACAAGACTGAAATTGCTCAAATCGGAACGGTCTCGGCGAATAACGATCCTGACATTGGCGATCTTATTGCGGAAGCAATGGAAAAAGTCGGCAAAGACGGCGTCATTACCGTTGAAGAAGCCAAAAGCATGGAAACCTCGCTGGACATCGTCGAGGGCATGCAGTTTGACCGCGGTTATCTGTCGCCTTATTTTGTGACCAATCCTGAGCGTATGGAAACCGTCCTGGAGGACGCCTATGTGCTACTGCATGAGAAGAAAATCAGCAATATGCGTGAGCTATTGCCGGTTCTTGAGCAGATTGCCAAAATGAACAAACCTTTGTTGATCATCGCCGAGGATATTGAGGGCGAAGCCCTGGCGACATTGGTGGTCAATAAGCTGCGTGGCACCTTACAGGGTGCGTCGGTTAAGGCGCCTGGTTTTGGTGATCGGCGTAAAGAGATGCTGCAAGATATCGCTGTGCTGACCGGTGGTAACGTGATCTCGGAAGATCTTGGCATCAAGCTGGAAAACATCACGTTGAACGATTTGGGGACGGCGCGTCGTGTCACCATCGATAAAGAGACCACCACGATTGTCGAGGGGGCTGGTGTGGCTGCGGATATCGAAGGCCGGGTCAACCCGATCCGGACACAAATTGAAGAGACTACTTCTGATTACGATCGTGAGAAATTGCAAGAGCGCTTGGCTAAGTTGGTCGGCGGCGTGGCGGTAATTAATGTCGGCGCGGCGACGGAATCCGAGATGAAAGAGAAGAAAGCTCGGGTTGAGGACGCCTTGAATGCGACCCGGGCAGCCGTTGAGGAAGGTGTGATTCCTGGTGGCGGCGTGGCGTTTATCCGGGCGATTCCGATGCTTGAGACATTGGAAAGCGAAATCCAGGGTGATCAGCGTATTGGTATACGTATTGTGCGGCGTGCGCTGGAAACCCCGTTGCGCTACATCGCAACGAATGCCGGTGCCGAGGGCCCGATCGTGGTGCAAAACGTTCGCGAAATGTCGACCAACGAAGGCTATGACGCCAGTTCCGACACCTATGGCGATATGCTGGAGAAGGGCATTATCGATCCGACCAAAGTGACGCGTAGCGCCTTGCAGAATGCTGCAAGTATCGCTGGCTTGCTGATGACCACAGAAGCGTTGGTCACTGAGCTGCCGGAGAAGGAAGGGGCTGCGTCTGGTATGCCGCCTGGTGGTGGCATGGAAGGCATGTATTAGTCGACCTGTTTGATGTAGACCACCGCGGCTATCTGTCAGTACGACGGTTGCGTGCGGTGGTCACTTTTTTTATTCCTGCTTTAAAACCTACCTCAGGCGCGTCATGCTTAACCTGATTGGCCACTCCGCATGGATGGAGTGGCTTCTGTCGTTTAATATCCCCAGATGAGCAATCGTGCGGCCATAGCCAGTGCCGCACTTCCGAACAGTAAGGTGATATGCAGGTCTGACGGTTCCGGCATGGTGTATAATTTCCTCTATATGTCGGGTTCTCTTTGAAATTAACGGATGCCTTGCCGCTAAACCGGCAGGGTCATTGCGGTACGTGAAACTAGACAGATGATGGGCTGGGCACACCGTTTCTCGTTTATAGGAGCAAACGCTGTGCTAAACTGCAGAAGAACATGATTGCCTGTTGCTATCGGGGTGGCACCGTGTTGGTAAGCTTGGATATAGGTCAGTCATGACCCGCTGATCTGCGGTTTTAGGGTCTGGTTGCTACAGTTGTAGTACTTTGTTGCTGTGCTAGGTTAACCGGTTCTTGCTGGTCAGTGGTTTGCAGCGAGGCGGAACGCCTACGGCTTAAATCATCGCTTAATGGGTGAAACGGAACGGTGGATATGATGATCGCCTATCGTCAGGCACTCGATTTGATACTTGCTGCCACTGAGCGATTGCCACAGGAGCATCTGCCGCTTACTTCAGCGCAGCATCGTATAGTGGCGGAAGCTCTCGTTGCGCCATATGATTCACCGCCTTTTGATCAGTCCCTGATGGACGGGTTTGCCGTGCGCAGCGCTGCTACGCGATCGGCGACGCCCGAGGCGCCGGTGCGGCTGCCTATCGGGCGGACGTTGACGGCTGGTGACGCGCTGCATCAGTCTGTTGCGCCAGGACAGGCGATTCGCATCATGACGGGTGCTCCCATGCCGGCAGGCGTCAATGCGATTATCAAAGTGGAAGACAGTGAGACAGAAGATGGAGAGCTGGTCATCCGTTATCCGATTGCCCAGGGCATGTATGTGCAGCGGCGTGGTGCGGAAATTCGCCGCCGTACGGTTGTGCTACGGCAGGGCGAACGGCTGACGCCACAGGGTATTGGAACGGCCCTGTCGCTTGGCATTGATATGGCTGCAGTGGTGAAATGTCCACGGGTAGCGTTGGTGGCGCCAGGCGATGAGCTGTTGCCGCCAGGTGCACCGCTGGAGCCGGGCAAGAAGTGGTGTAGCAATCTATATGCACTTGCCTTGCGGGCGCGAGACGTCGGCGCTATTCCCATCAATCTAGGTATTGTCCCGGATACCCTAGCCGCCCTTACCGAACAGCTAGAACGAGGGCTCGAGGCCGACATTATCATAATTTTAGGGGGGTCAGGGCGAGGCGATCATGATTTCGCAATACAGGCGATGCGTGCAGTGGGAGCCGAACTCTTGTTTCGTGGCGTCGCTACCAGCCCGGGGCGGACCATTACCGTTTCCCGTCATCAGCATCGCCTGATTTTTGCTCTGCCCGGTTCGCCTTGGGCAGCGTTTGTCGGCTTCGAAGTTTTCGTCTGGCCGGCTTTGCGTGCAATGCTGGGGCAACGATCCAAGTTACCGTTGAAACAAACCGCCCGGCTCACCTCCGCCGTGCAGGTCCAACGCGGTGTCACCCATTTCATCCCGGTGCGTTTGCAGGCAGACGTTGATGGCTTGCGCGCTACGCCTTTAACCACTTTCATTGCTTTAGCACAGGTTGATACGCCACATCTTGGCTTTATCGTGGTGTCACCGCATCGTTGTGTTTTGGCGTCGGCGACGCAAGTCCGGGTACAGCCGTTGATCTCCTGAAGGCTGCAACTAGGGGGTAAAAAATAGGCAGTAAGGGGTAGGCATGACCTACTCTTGCCATTTTCTATTTTTGCTCATCAACGGTAAGATTTTCTTTAACACGGCGCTAACTTCCTTAGAGATAATGGGTTGTTGAAATGGGCGATTTTTTTTGCTAAATTTCTGTTATTGCAACTTGCATTTTCGTGCATTATCAAGTAATGTATTTTTACTTGACATCAACATGTAGGGGATCAGGGCGCTGAGCTATACTATACAATGTATAATAAATGGCCTGGAACAAAATGGGGGCGACCATGGACGAGCATACCATAGCCTTACCTGACGTCGACACAAACGGCGCTGCTGATGGACACCAGGTAGCGTCTCAAGAGCATCTGGATGGCTTGACCATGCAGCGTTATTTTACCCAGGCAGGGGTGAACCCGTATGATGAGGTCAAGTGGGAAAATCGGGATGCCCTGATCATGGGTGAGGATGGGGCTGCAGTGTTTGAGCAGCGTGAGGTTGAGTTCCCGGAATTTTGGTCTCAAATGGCGACCAATGTGGTGGCGTCGAAATATTTCCGTGGCCCACTTGGGACGCCACAACGTGAAACGTCTGTGCGTCAATTGATCGGCCGTGTGGTGCATACCTTAACAGCCTGGGGACAGCGGGGCGGGTATTTTACCACTGAGTCGGATGCGGCGATCTTCTCGGATGAATTGACCCATCTCATGTTGTATCAGAAGGCGGCTTTCAATAGCCCGGTATGGTTCAACTGTGGGGTGGAAGAGCGTCCGCAGCTTTCTGCCTGTTTTATTAATTCGGTTAGCGACACCATGGAGTCGATTCTGACCCTGGCCAAGACGGAAGGCATGCTCTTCAAGTGGGGATCCGGGACGGGAACCAATTTGTCGCCGATTCGCTCGTCGCGGGAGCGCTTGGCGGGGGGGGGTAGTGCATCCGGTCCGGTATCGTTTATGAAGGGGTATGATGCTTTTGCCGGTGTGATTAAGTCAGGCGGTAAAACTCGCCGTGCCGCTAAAATGGTCATTCTTGATGCTTCTCACCCTGATATTCTGGAGTTTATCCGCTGCAAGGCTGGAGAAGAGAAGAAAGCCTGGGCGCTGATCGATGCCGGATATGATGGTTCGTTAGACGGGGCGGCTTACGCCTCTGTCTTTTTTCAGAATTCGAACAATTCCGTGCGGGCTTCAGATGCCTTTATGCAAGCGGTGGTCGATGATGAGGCGTGGCAGACGCGGTACGTCACCAACGGCGAGGTGTGCGAGACTTATCGTGCCCGTGATCTGATGCACATGATTGCTGAAGCTACGCATGTATGCGGTGATCCGGGGATGCAGTTTGACACCATCATCAATGATTGGCATACCTGTGCGAATACGGGCCGTATTAATGCCTCCAATCCGTGTTCGGAGTTTATGTTTCTGGATGATACGGCTTGTAACTTGTCGTCGATTAATCTGCTGAAGTTCCTGAGCGTGGATGGTGAATTTGAGGTTGACGCCTATCGGCACGCCGTTGACATCCTCATTCTGGCGCAAGAAATTATCGTTGACAATGCCAGTTATCCCACCCCTGTCATCGAACGTAATAGTTTTGCCTTCCGACCACTAGGGCTCGGCTATGCGAACCTCGGGGCGTTGTTGATGGCGCGTGGCGTGTCGTATGACTCTGATGCCGGTCGCGCCTATGCCGGGGCGGTAACGGCATTGATGACCGGTCAAGCTTATTTAACCAGCGCCAAAGTTGCCAAAGTCAAGGGACCGTTTGCGGGGTATGCCGTTAATCGCGAGCCGATGTTGCGTGTGATTCGTAAGCATCGGGACAGTTTGCAGGGCGTCGAACAGCGCTACGTTGCTGAACCCCTGATACAAGCCGCCACGGATGCCTGGGACGATGCGCTGGCGCTTGGCATGCAGCACGGATACCGTAATTCTCAGGTCAGTGTGTTGGCGCCGACCGGCACGATTAGCTTTATGATGGACTGCGACACAACAGGTGTGGAGCCGGATATTGCGCTGATTAAGTACAAAAAGCTATCCGGCGGCGGCATGATGAAGATCGTCAATGCCACGGTGCCGCAAGCGCTGGCGCAGTTGGGCTATGCCAAGCGTCAGATTAAAGAGATTGTACAGTACATCGACGAGCATGAGACGATCGAAGGTGCGCCTCATTTGCAAGAGATGCATCTGCCGATCTTCGACTGCGCCTTCCGGCCGTCCAGGGGCACGCGATCGATTAATTATATGGGTCATATTCGCATGATGGCCGCGGTGCAGTCTTTTCTCTCCGGCGCGATTTCAAAAACGGTGAACATGCCGAAAGAGGCGTCGGTGGAGGAAATCGAACAGGCATATATGGCAGGATGGAAGCTTGGCGTAAAATCCTTGGCGATCTATCGCGATGGGTGTAAACACACCCAGCCGCTCAATACCAGCGCCGATGCTGGGGATATTGCGTCAATGTATAAGCCGGTGCGGCGACGGCTGCCCGATGAGCGGCCGGCGATTACGCATAAGTTCTCGATTGCCGGTCATGAGGGCTATCTCACCGTCGGTATGTTCGATGACGGTACACCCGGTGAGATTTTCCTGGTGATGGCGAAAGAGGGGAGTACGATTTCCGGCTTGATGGATGCCTTCGCAACCTCGATTTCTCTCGCCTTGCAGTATGGTGTGCCGCTGAAGGCGTTGGTCGACAAATTTAGTCATATGCGTTTTGAGCCGGCCGGTTTTACTCAAAATCGCGAAATACCAATTGCCAAGTCCCTGATGGATTATATGTTCCGTTGGTTGGCCTCTAAGTTCCTTAGCCAGGAAGACCGCGCTCAGGTCGGTATTATCGAACGCGATGACGAAGGGCAAAAGGTTGAGACGGTGGTGCCGGCGAATAGCACCAACGGGACGAACGGCGTTAGTACGTCTCACGATACGCATACGGCAGACAAATATGTCACCTTTCATCTACAGGAAGACGCGCCGTCATGTGCGGAATGCGGGGCGCTAATGATCCGTAATGGCGCCTGTTATAAGTGTCTTAACTGCGGTGCCACTAGCGGTTGTTCATAGATACATGGCGGGCGTCCGGTTGGGCGCTGCGCTGCCATATTGGATGTCCGGGAAGGGCACAGGGGAATCCCCTCAAGACAATCCCTCCGTTTTTTTTCTCCGGTGTAAAACCTTCCTATCTCTCTCCATACCTTCCCGGGCATCCATGTTCGCGTTCTTCCCAATCTAACTAAACGACCCCATCTTGGCGTAAATTCTCTACCTCGACAGGCGATATATGCAGCCAGTCAGCAAGAATATCAGTGGTATGTTCGCCTAGCAGCGGTGGTGGCGTCACCACCGCACCAGGCGTGTCAGAGAGTTTAATGGGGACGCCGGTAACACGAATCGGGCCGGCCTTCGGGTGTTCAAGTGACACGATCATCTCACGTGCTTGCACCTGTGGGCTATCGCAGACCTCGCCAACCGATTGGATGAGGCCGCAAGGAACGCCGTTCGCTTGCAGAATATCAATCCAGGCTTGCCCGGTTTTTTGCAGGATCACTGGTTCCAGGAGAGCTGCCAATTGCCGACGGTGTTCGACACGATCGGCATTGGTGCGAAAGCGTGCATCCTCAATCCATGCTTCCTGGTCAATGGCGCGGCAGAAGTTGCGCCACATATTATCGTTGCCACAGGCGAGATTGATGTAGCCGTCTTGACAGCGGTACGTTTCGTAGGGGGTAATGGTCGGATGTTGATTTCCCATCCGGGTTGGGCTTTCGCCAGTAGCAAAGTAGATACCCGCCTGGTAGGTAAGCAAGGCGACCTGGCAATCCAGCATGCCGATATCGATCTTTTGTCCTCGACCGCTTTGCTTGAGAGCCAGAAGCGCTAGCAAAATGCCTTGAAAGCCCATCATGCCGGCAACGATATCAGCCTGTGATGATCCGACTTTGTAGGGTGGGCCGTCAGGATTGCCGGTAAGGCTGGCGATGCCGCCTTCGCCTTGGATGATGAGATCGTAGCCGGGTAGTTTGGCATCGGGACCGGAGTGACCATAGCCTGAGATCGAACAGAAGACAATTTGGGGATTAAAAGCCTGTACGGCCTCATAGCCAAAGCCAAATGATTCCATCGTGCCAGGCCGAAAGTTTTCCACCACCACATCCGCCGTTTCCAGCAAGCGCCGCATCACTCGTAAGGCTTTGTCGTGCTTGAGATTGAGCGTCAGACTGCGTTTGTTCCGATTGATGCTCAAAAAATAGGCGCTTTCGCCGTTCACAAACGGCGGGCCAAAGGCGCGTGTGTCATCGCCTGCACCGGGACGCTCGATTTTCACCACATCGGCACCCATATCAGCAAGCATCATGGTGCAATATGGGCCTGCAAGCACACGGGTCAAGTCCAACACTTTGATACCATCAAGAGGCTTTGGCATGTATCTTCTCCTGCCAAAAAACGTTTACGGGGACACATTTCAAATTCTGTTCCCAGGCATAAAAACTTTCATCATTGCAGGGCGCCGTGCAGGTCGCAATGGGTTATGTGGTTGTCTCTTTACTATAAATCGTGCTTGCTGTGTTGCGGCCAAAATTGTATCACCTTGGCGCAGGCTTGCATAGCGGCAGAATACAGTCGAATAGAGCCGGCGAAGGCGGGAAATGAGGTGGGGTGGCGGTGAGGCCGGCACTGTGCTTGGCCTCACCGGTTGATTCAGTTTAAGCCAGCAGCTCTTCACACTTTTTCTGGAAGGCCGGCATCACCTTTTGGTAATCGCCAACCACGCCGATATTCGCCCGTTGGTAGATCGGCGCATCAGGGTCGCGATTGACGGCCACGATGGTTTTCGAATAGCCGCAGCCCGCCATGTGCTGGGCGGCGCCGGAAATGGCGCAGGCGATGTACAAATTCGGACTGACGATTTTACCGGTGAGGCCAACTTGCATCTGGGTGGGAACCCAGCCTTCGTCCACCGCGGCGCGTGAGGCGCCCATGGCAGCACCGAGCACCTTGACACACGGTTCCAGAATGGCGTAGAAATCATCCGGACCCTTGAGGCCGCGGCCACCGGAAATCACGATGTCGGCATCTTCGAGTCGTACGCCTTCCGACTCAGCTTTGACGCGTTCGACAATCTTGACCGGTAGAGAGGCCGCGTCGATGCTGACAGCAACGGCTTCAATATTGCCTTGGCGCGTATCGTCGCGCTCGGCAGGCGCCATGGTCTTGGCGCGTACCGTGGCCATTTGCGGACGTGCATGCTCAATTACCACCGTCGCCATCGCATTACCGCCGGATACCGGACGGATGGCTTCCAAGAGTTTGGTGTCGGCGTTGATGACCAATTCGACACAGTCGGAGGCCAGTCCGGTACGTAGGCGGAAAGCCAGGCGTGGGCCTAGATCACGGCCGTTATCGCTGATGCCGATAAGCAGAATACTGGGTTGGGCGTGTTGCACCACTTGCGCCATAGCAGTGGTGTACGATGCGGTCTGATATTGATCCAGTGCAGCATTATCGGCGACGTAAGCTGTGTCAGCGCCGTACTGAATGGCTTCCTGAGCAGCATGTTGAACGCCACTGCCGACCACGGCGGCTTGTAACGGTTCGCCTAAGGCATCGGCCAAGGTACGTCCAACGCCTAACATTTCTTTCGCGATTGCGGCAAGCCCACCGCCCGATGCTTCGGCAAATACCATGATTCCCTGCGCCATAGTCACCTTCTCCTCGTTGATCCTAAATGTTTTTTACAACCGGGCTGAAGTTCCTGCGCCCATCATCAATTCTCCCCTGTCAAGTGACAGAAGTGCGGTTGCAGTACGCCGTACTAAATAATCTTCAATTCTCGCAGGCGAAGGGCTAGCTTCTCGCCCATCTCCTCCGGGGTGTCGCCCTCGATAAACTCACAGTCGCCTTCGAAACTGGGCATGAAGAGTTTGGTCACCTTCGTTAAAGCGCCAGCGCTACCGATTTGGGTGGTATCGGCGCCGAGTTCAGCGGCGTCCCAGGTCGGGATTTTTTTCTTGCCGGCCGCCATGATGCCTTTGAGCGTTGGATAGCGTGGCCGGTTTGCTTCGTTACTGATCGTGACCAGGCAGGGCGTCTGAATATCTAAAACCTCATAGCCATCTTCCAGGATGCGTTCAACGCGGACGGTGCTGCCGTCTTGCGGTTCGACCTTTTGTGCCGCCGTGATACTGGGCAGATCGAGAAGTTCGGCAATGCCTGAAGGCACCTGGCCGTGATCCCAGTCCGAGGCCTGCCGTCCGCACAGAATCAAGTCATAGTTTCCGACCTTCTTGATGGTTTCGACCAGGACATACGCGGTTGAGGCCGGGTCGGCATCAGCAAACGCCGTATCGTTCAGTAAAATGCCTTCGTCAACACCCATCGCAAGTGCCTGCTTCAGGGCGCGGGTGGCGCTGTCATTTCCCATGCAAATCGCCGTGACCTTACCGCCATGCGCCTCTTTGATCTGCAGGGCCGCTTCAACGGCGTTTTCATCGTATCCGTTAATAACCGGATCGATATTAGCCGGATTCAGAATTTTCATCTCCGCTTCGTCAATACGGAAGCTTTCCTTTGGCGCTTCCGGATCCGGTACCTGTTTGAGCGTGACGATAATCTCCACGAGTTTCTCCTTCTGTTCAACACCAACTTTCGAACCCGACGTCTCATTAACGCATATTCTACCTATGACTTTTCGCTATTCGCACCTTTGCCCCGAGTCTGCTCTGAATAGGAGATAGGCCCAGACGAGTGGGCCAATGATGTCGGATGAGCCATTATGTCGAGGGGGGCATATCGAGAATATATGCCCGCCAACGATAGAAAAAAGTGCTTCTAATGTCAAGCGTAAAAAAACGGTTTTTACACCTCAAATGTAGTGATTGGAAATAGCTCACACGGATCGTCAACCACACATAGGTGATACACATTGAACTCAAACACCTCGCCGACGGGAATGTCTGACGGCGAAAATGGAAAGGCCAAATTGCCGGCAATGGCGCGACGACCCGGGTAGGTGGCGTGTAGGGCGGTGGAGCGCGCCAGAGCCAGGACGGAGGCCGATAGGTCAGCTGTCTCGGCAATGACTTCGATGAGGAAACACAGCTCGTGGCTGGTTATCTGGGGCCGGGGTTCCAAGGGACCCATAACGCCATTTTTGCCGTAGATGTGAAATTGTAAATGGTAGCCTAAATCTGGCGGGTAGATCTCAGCCACACGTTCACGCACATTGGCGATGTAGTCGTCAACGTGTGCAATGAGCTGTGCGTCACGACTACCGGCGATGGTGATGGTGCGGAAGCCGACGCGTCGCACACCTTCCAGCTTAACGGTGTCCTGTGGCGCACGGACAAACTTGCTACCGGAGACTTTGACGGTGCGTTCGTCGTATTGTTCGAAAACCGCCTGGTGCAGGTCGAGGGTGCCGCCGGGCAGGTGCAGGTTGTACGGATCGGCTTTTTCGTACAACGTGTGCGCCGCTACTGACGCCACCGTGCACACTTTGTCCGGATTGGGCGGCTCGACCAGAAAGTGATCTTCAGCAAGAAAGCCCAGCAGCGAATCCGACCCGTGCCGGGGATAGGCGGCGGCGCCACCGCACTCGAGGATTTTGCCGAGATGAATGGTGAGTGCAGGATCATAGCCGCGCAGCATGGCCAGCGCTCCCAGCGGCGCCGGATCGTAGGCGCGTCCGGCCAGAATGACCTCCGCCCCCATTTCCAGGGCGCGCATAAACGGTTCATAGCCCATCTGACCGACAATCCGCACACTGTCGTCGATATCGGCTGCAGTCAGTGCTGTGCCGGTATCATGTACCAGTAGTTTGCCTGCTTTTAACTTGTCGTGTAGGGTGGCCGGCGGGATTTCGGCCTCAATCGTGGCAACGCGAAAATGGTGCCCTCGCTGGCGGCAGATGTCACGGAACATGTCGACGGTGTATGCCAGATGTGGCGTGCCGCCACCACCACCTGCAGAGCCGAGCAGCACCGGAATGTTGTGCTGTTTGGCGGCGTCGAGCACCATGGTGAGATCGCGTCGGTAGGCGCGTGGGTCGGTAAACGCCTTGCCAGCGCCGAGGTAATAGGGCCCCGGATCGGTTGAACCGGCGTCAACCCCCAAAACGTCCGGTTGGCGCTTCATGCCTTCGGCCAGGGAGCGTTCCGGAATACCGTAACCCAGCATGCCGCAAGGGGCCAGAATGGTCATCTGTTGATCAGTCATGAGGCGCTCTCCCAGGCAATATCGAATTCGGCAATGGGCATATGCTGTTGTGCGCCATAGACATCCGTTTCACCAATTGCACCTGATCCCCAGGGGCGTTTCATGGTAATCTTAATGGCGTAGGCCGGATCAAATTCAATGATGTCTAGAACATCTTTGGGATCAAGGCCGTACAACTCTGCCACGCCGGCTTTGGTTAGCGGCCGTTGCGCCTTAAAACGTTTGTAGCTCTCCGCGTCACGGAAGACGATATCGACCGTGAGCAGGAAGGGTCCAGCATTTTTGCTGGTGACAAATTGTGCGATATCGGTAATTTTCATCTGCTGTTGCCTTCTTAACAAAATAGGGCATTTGCTCCGTAACATGGCGCCGCATCTTGGCACAGAGGTGCTGGTCAGGGTATACGAAACCGCCGCCAGCCAGTCTACCACTTGCGCGGCGTTTTGTAAAAGAAGACCCGTATACCGCATGCCAATCGCTTAACGCATGAGATAGTCGACTTGCCAACCGTCCAGGTCGTATTCTTGTAGGCAGTCATCCACCATACGGGCAAACGCCTTTGCCGGCAGGGTAGGGTAGGCTAGGCGGGTGTATCGGAATCGATTGGCGCCCAGTTACCACGACGTTGAATGTCGCGGGCGTGTTTGGCAACCAGCATGCGCCACTGCATGATGATGTAGTCGGGTTTAAACAAGCGTTCGCGGTGCCACCAGTTTTCATGCGCATAGGCATGGTGCGTCCATTGGCGGGCGAATGCATCGAAGTTGGTGAATCCGGGTGGTTCTGTGCCTGGTTCTTGCCAGATCAGGGGGCGTAGTTCTTCGGCTTCCCGATAAAAGGTTTCTTGTTCGGCTTCTGTCTTGGCGTGTGCGGCGTGCAGGATTATATAGGTGTGATGGTCTTCGTCAACAGGCACGTACCATTCGAAGTGTAGCTTGCCAGGGCGCGGAAAATTCTCGACCTGCAGACCGCACGGTAGGTAGCAGCCCACCCATCCCGCGCGCGGTTCTGTTTGTTCCACCGCAGGCGCGTCTTTCGGCCATAGCGGCACGCGTATTTCCTGTCCTTCAATTTGCACCGCGTAGACGTTGATATCGTCCTGCTTGATAATGCCTTTGGGCTGACCATCGGCTGCCAGAGTCTGTACGATGTCTTGCCGCGATGGATAGGTCCCAAAGGGCCGGATACGACCAGACTGTTGCATGCCGACCCAGTGCCGGTGACCATAAATGTGGGCGGCATCGAGTCCATTTTCGGCGCCCAGACGCCAGTTGCTGTTCAGGATCTT
>JAPULM010000021.1 GCA_027294925.1 bacterium | reverse complement strand
CTGACGCGTATCGAACATCTTGGCGCAGACCGCTTGCTATACGGCACGCTTGCGCCAGCCTTCGGTGACCAGAAGGTCATTGCAAGTCTCCCGGCAACCGTATCCTTGACGCTGCAACCGGGAGAGCACTACACCTTTGGCGTCCGTCACGCACATCTGAAATTTTTCGACCGGAGCACAGGCCTGAGAACCAGCCCGCAGACACTCTAAGTACGGCGTAGCGCAAATAAGGGGTCGAAAACAGACGGCAGTGTACGACATGCGGAAATTTCCACCCCTCTCTTAATAAGGTGGTGGACGGAGGAGGCAGGATGGACGCCACCCCACACGAAACGGCCGATTCTGGTGCGGTGAACGCTGGACGGATGAGTCGCCGGCTGGATGACGAACACTGGCTCGGGCGCGTCATGATCGCCCCGGCGTTGATCTATATTGCCCTCCTGATTGGTTTCCCGTTCCTCTTGGCGCTGTACTACAGTGTCAGCGACATTACGGTCGGAAGCTCCTCAATGCAGTTTGTCGGCCTGAAAAATTTTGCTTCTATTCTCAAAACGCCCCAATTTACCACCGCACTGAAGAATACCTTCCTGTTTGCCTGCTTGTCACAGGTTTTGATTCTGATCTTGGCCAATATCTTGGCCAAGGCCCTGGTGGTCGATTTCCGAGGAAAATGGCTGGTCCGGTGTTTGATCTTGCTCCCCTGGGTGGCACCGATTTCTCTAGGGAGTATTGGCTGGTTGTGGATTCTGGATTCGATCTATAGTGTCCTGAATTGGACCTTACAGGCTATCGGCATTCTGACTCCTGAGGCGCGGCTGATATGGCTCGGGAAACCTGCCTTGGCCATGTCTTCGATCATTACTGTACACGTTTGGCGACTGCTCCCCCTGGCGACGGTCATCCTCATGGCTGGCCTGACATCTATTTCCCAAGACATCAACGATGCAGCGCAGGTTGATGGGGCCGGTTTTTGGCGTCACCATTTTCAGATTACCATTCCTCTGGTTGCCCCCATCATGACCGTTGCGGTCCTGTTTGGTTTTGTGTTCGCCTTTACGGACATGATCGTCATCTATGTGCTCACTCGTGGCGGTCCGTACGAGAGTACGCAGGTCCTGGCAAGCCTGGCATTCTTCAAGGGAATTGACGGCGGGGACCTTGGTGAAGGTGCGGCGATCGCGTTGTTTTTGTTCCCGCTGCTGGTGGCCGTGGCTTTTGTCTTATTGCGCATTTCACGACGTGCGGAGGTAACGTAAGGTGACGGGTTTCATGATCTCGATGAAAAAATGGGGCGCTGGAGGGGCGCATTTTGGTATCCTGGCAGCCTTTGTCACCTTTGCTGCCTTTCCATTTTACTGGATGCTCATCACCACGTTTAAACAAACACGTGATCTCTTGAATCCCGATCACAACCCATTCGTGTTCCACGAGCCGCCGACGTTCGAGCATCTGCATGTCCTTTTCGTAGACACCCTGTTTGGAAAATGGCTGTTGAATACCGCCTTCGTGGGCGTGCTGGTGGTCGTGATTACCCTAGTTTTGGCGCTTCCCGCGGCTTATAGCCTGGCACGACTCACCGGTCGCCTCGGCGAACAATTGGGTATCGCCATCTTCCTGACCTATCTGGTGCCCCCCACAGTCTTGTTCATTCCACTGTCCCGCGTCATTGCCGTCCTCGGACTACAGGACTCGTTGTGGTCTCTGGTCTTGGTTTATCCGAGCTTCACCGTGCCATTTTGTACCTGGCTGTTGATGGGATTTTTCAAAGCCATCCCACGAGACTTGGAAGAAGCCGCCATGATCGATGGGCACAGCCGCTTTGGCGCCTTTTGCAAGGTTGTGGTACCGATCTCCGTCGCTGGTATTCTGACGGTGATCATCTTTACCTTTACCCTCGTGACCCAAGAATTCATCTATGCGTTGACCTTTATCACCGCGGCCTCAAACTACACTGTCAGCGTCGGCGTTCCCACCTTTTTGGTCCGAGGCGATGTGTATTTCTGGGGCTCATTAATGGGGGCATGTTTCATTGCCAGCGTGCCCATTGCCATTTTGTACAATTTTTTCCTCGACCGCTTCATCTCCGGTTTCACCGTCGGCGCTGTAAAGTAAACCCGGACCGCTACGCCTGTAGGTCCCGAATTGTCGTAACAGCTAAAAAATGCCGGCCTTCAGATACCACCTCTTACGCCGCTATTCGCTCGTGTGGAGCAGTATTTCTGAAAGGGCGTATTACGACAGCATTAATCCCAACAGGTAGGGAGCTGGCTGAATACATGTTGGGCCATGTTTTCCGCCCCTTCCCTCTGGCAGGAGAAGGTTGGGATGAGGGTGAGGGACGAGGCAGCAACATGTACGTGTTTTGCTTACGGGATGCGTGATGGGCTGGCCTCAGTATGTATTGGCAGGGTCGTAAGGCCTCTGAGGACAAGATTATCCCTAAATGTTGGGGTGTCAGTGAGGAGGCGGAAGTTGGCGAAGCGCTCTAGCAGCATGTCAATAACAATGCGTGCTTCCAGTCGAGCCAGGGGCGCTCCGAGGCAGTGATGGATGCCTCGGCCGAAGGCGATATGACTGGTCTCTTGCCGTGTGATATCAAGTTGTTCAGGGTTTCTGAAAACGGTTGGGTCATGGTTGGCAGAAGCGATCAGCAAGATGATGCCTTGTCCTTTTTTGATGCTGCGACCATGTATCTCTATGTCTTGTAGCGCTGAACGCGCATTTATTTGCACCGGGGCGTCGTAGCGCAATAACTCTTCCACCGCCGCCGCTATCAAGCCGGGCTCGTCGCGCAACCTCTGCATCTGCTGTGGGTGGCGCAGTAGGGCAAGTATCCCGTTGCCGATGAGATTGGTCGTCGTCTCGTTGCCTGCGACCAAGATTAGACGTAGCATTTCGAGGCGTTCATGCTGCGTCAGCTTGTCGCCCGCCTCTTCCACCGCGACCAAGGCACTAATGAGATCATCACGAGGCTGCATGCGCCGTTGCTCGATCACAGCGAGGAAATAGGCGTTGAGGCCTTCGGCTGCGTGAGCGGCGGCTTGTCGTTCTTGAGTGGTAATGGTGGGCTCAAGCAGGCGGGCACGTTGGTCAGACCAATGCTTGAATTGCGCGCGATCCTCAGGCGAGACGCCGAGTAGTTCAGCGATGACGATAACCGGCAAGGGGTTTGCGATAGCCTGGATCAGGTCGAAGCCGTTTGGGTTGGGGATTTGATCCAGGAGCTCGCCCATGATTTGCCGGATGCGGGGTTCGAGTGCTTCAATTGCCTGCGGCGTGAATGCTTTGCTGACGAGCGCGCGTAGCCGGGTGTGGTCTGGCGGATCGAGGAATAGCATGCTCGGATCATTGCCGGAGGGAATTGACGCGCGGCGTGAGCGGGAAGGGCTGCGGCTGCGGGCGTCGCTAGAAAAACGTTGGTGATCACGGAGAATCGTGTCGATGTCCTCGTAGCGCGAGAAAACCCAAGCGTCCATCAACGGGCTCCAGTGCACGGGGTCCTTCTCGCGCAGCTCCGCATACTTCGGGTAAGGGTTGCTGTACACCTGCGGTGAGAGTGGGTTGTACGTTACCCCACTGCGCCACCATTCATGCGCCAGCATGGCTTGAATCGCAATACGGCGCGTCACGCGCCGCCAGGCGATAGACATTGTTTTTCCTTAATGTTTCAGCCTCTCGTCCAGAGAGACGTTAGCAGCGCGTGCCTCAGCCACCATCGGCTAGTTTTTCCAGGGCGCGCGCCGTCCACCGGCATACCCGGCCCCAGCAGTGCTGTACGGTCGGGTGTTTCCAAAAGGCTAGGTAGCCTTGCAGGCGGTTCAGCTTTGCTTGCATCAGGTTGTCGTCTCCGGCTGAAAACAATAGGCCCCCCTATCAAATTGGCAGGAGGAATTATTTTTGGAAATCGTCTAAGCAATCGTCACTTCGTTGATGATCACGTCTTCAAGCGGACGATCTTGCGGGCCGGTTTGTACGTTACCAATCGAGCTGACCACATCTATGCCGTCGACCACTTTGCCGAACACCGCATGGCGGCCGTCGAGCCAATCCGTTGCGACGAGTGTAATAAAAAACTGTGAACCGCCGGTATTAGGTCCAGAGTTGGCCATGGAGAGGATGCCCGGACCATCGTGTTTTAAGTCCGGATGAAATTCATCTTCAATGCGATAGCCTGGTCCTCCGGTGCCGGTTCCGTCCGGGCACCCGCCCTGAAGCATAAAATTATCGATAACGCGATGAAAAATCAAACCGTTGTAATAGCCTGACTCGGCTAGTTTAATGAAATTACCGGTGGTGATGGGTGCATTGTCCTCAAATAGCTCAATACGAATGTCGCCCATCGAGGTTGTCAATTGGGCGTGTCGATTAACCATGGTGTTGATATCCTTTTATTTTCCCCTCTGGCTCCTTTCTGCTGGAGGGAGCAAGAGAAGAGGCTCGTACATCGCGGCGGAAGTCTTTCAGCAGTTGCAAACAGCATATCGCCTTTGAAAATAAGGCAACCGCCCCCGCCAAACTGGCGGGGCAATTGCGATACGCAGTACGAGTAGGTGAAGCTTCAAACGGTCTGTTAGGCATCTACGGTAGACACGGGGTATCTGGGTGCCGGTTGTACCTCGAATGTGTTAAGCGTATAAGCCAATAAGGCATAATAGCCCATGGTGGCCGTGCGTGCCACCACGCCCTGCTCACCGAAGCGATTATGGGCGGCTTGAAACGCATCTCCGAAACTTGATGGCTACGGTGCAGTTCCCGTCCGAAACGAATAATCAACGCGTCATCCTCAGGCAGGACATCGACATCGCCACAGTTGGCCACGGCGTTGACCGTTGCTTCGCTCACCCCGGCCTCAAGAGCCAGGGTGGCATGTGTGATATAAGGTTGTATTCATAAGACGCTGCGTAGCGTGCAGCAAGTACGCCAAACTGATGGGGGGTAACTTAAAGTCGTTCAACACCGGCGCGAGCGCAATCTTCATCTTGCTGGCCGGTGCCGCCCCCGACGCCGCAAGCGCCTTCAACGACGCCATTACGAATAATGGGCACCGCACCCTGTCCCAGAATCATATGGCCGCCCTCAGCCGCCACAATGCCACGGAAGGTGGGGTGGTCGGCACGTTCCGATAGAATCCCGCTGGGTCTGCCAAATGCAGCGGCGGCAACAGCTTTGCCCTGCGAGCCATACGCACCGGCCCAGATGGCGTCATCCATGCGATTGAAGGCAATGAGCCGCCCACCGGCGTCGCAAACTGCCACACTGATTTTAATATCAAATGCCGTCGCCTTCCCCAGTGCACCTTGCACAATGCGATTGGCTTGTTCCAAAGTAAGTGCCATGTGATGTCCTCCATGTGATTGCTATGATCTCATTCTTCTCCATTATCCAACTGCTTTGGCGACCGCATCTTCGACCACCGTGCCTTGGAAGAAATCCGGGTTCATGGCGGTATGCAAGTTGGCCGCATTGGTAAAAACGAACTGCCGGAAGTCATCCTCGCTAATCAGGCCGCCTTTCACTAGTTCATAGGCTTCCTCCAGGACCTCACTCATGTCCACCACATCGAAATGGCCCACATCAGAGCTAAAAACGGGGTTTAGACGATGCTTGCCATGCTTGTCAAAGGCCCAGGCGATTGTCACATCGTCGGCCTCGCAACCAAAATAGAGACTACCAGCAAACTGTTGGCGCAGTTCCGCTTCAGAGGCCACATGCGCTGCTATAAAGTCGTCGATATGTTCATTATATTCACGCGCCCGCAGTTCTTCAACGCTCTTGAATGGACTGATCGTACTCAGGCTCTCTATAAGTTCGTCCATCTTTGTTTCGTAGGTCTCGCCACCATAACGCGCAAAGAGATCTTGGAGCATTTTCTGGTCTAAATTGGTGGGGCGTACATTGGCCTCCATGGCTTTGCCATGGCGCTTCTCCCAGTGCCCAATGAGGTCGGTCATCAGGTTGCAGGCCCAGCCGATACCACCTTCGAGCAGGGCAAACTTGAGCTTTGGAAAGCGATGCAAGACGCCGCCCAATATGAGCGCCTTGGCAAAGGCATGACTGGCGTTGGCGAAGTGGCCAATATGATTGTAGGTAAAGCTATGGGCAGAACTGCGGCCATCCCAACCCATGCTACCGGAATGCGCCGTTACCGCTACTTTGAGTTGCTGGCATTTGGCCCAGAAGGGATCGTAGTCATAGGCACTTTCGAAGGCTAGCGAGTCGATAAAGTGCGGCGTTTTTGATAGATCAGAAGTATTCTTAGCGTACGCCGGAATTGGCCGCCGCACATGATTGGCGATCATGATCGCCTTCATGCCCAATTCGTTAACGGCGAATTCGGCCTCCTCAATAGCTTCTTGCGGGGTGTACATCGGCACCACAGCGGCCGGCGTCATACGATGCGCATACGGACGGAACATGTCGGCGTTCATCATGTTGACCGCCCGGCTCGTGCCGCGCCGAATTTCTTCGTCCGTATTGCCAATATAGAACAACCCCAATGAGGTATAGATGAGGGCGAAGTCAATGCCAAAATCATCAAGGCGCTCGTAAAACAGCTTAGGCACCATGGCCGTGGCACGATCTAGGGTATTGGCCGGTTCTCCCCACCAGGTAGGACGCTTCAGCCGTTGATCTAGGCGTTCTTCGGGTGTCATGTTGTACCATACATCATCTTTGTTGGCCTGTTTAACAAAACGCTTCACCAGCGTTGGGCCGCCAACTTCGCGCAAGTAGTCAAGAAAGATCGGTACTGGCTCTAGCCAATGGCCATCTCCATCAATGACTGGATGATCGAGTTGGGCGCGTACCGCCGCAGATTTCGAATCTTTTAGATAGGCCATTGTCATCTCCCTTTTATCAACTTATCAACACCGCATGCTTTCCGGACAGGACTGTTTTACTGGAAGCGCCACGCTAAGTCAACTCACCTTTTGCCCGTTGGCTCGACTGTTGCCCGTGATGGATAGAAAAAAGAAAAGCCTTTTTCACACCGCCCTGGCCGCCCGCCCCGGTGTCCAATTGGTTCACCGAGGGCTTTGATACGGCGGACTTGCAAGAGACGAAGGCGTTGTTGACTGAGTTAGAGGCATGACGCGAATAGACTTCTACGCGATACTTGCCCTGGTTATTGACCTCCTGCGTCGCCGTTCGGCAGGATGACAGCGAGCCGGCGGGCGATGGAGCAGACCGGCTCGTCCGGCCTTCGCGGCGGTCGCGGCAGATCGAACGTGCCCGCTTGCAACACCGGCAGCGCCAGCACACTCGCCAGCTCTTCGCTG